>JBOIFB010000024.1:0-18589 GCA_050741415.1 Burkholderiales bacterium
CCGGCGATCTATGCGCCAAAGATGAACACGCAGCCTTGGGCGGTCACGGTGGATGGCGAAGTCAAGCGCGGCGGCGTGTTCGGTGTCGAGGAACTGCTTAAACTGGCGCCAATGCAGGAGCGCATCTATCGCCACCGCTGCGTAGAGGCGTGGTCGATGGTGATTCCCTGGGTCGGCTACCCGCTCGCCGAGTTGATCAAGCGGGTCGAGCCGACGGGGCGCGCCAAGTACGTCGCCTTCACCACCAAGCTGGACCCCAAAACGATGGTTGGAACTCGCCTGCCGGTACTCGATTGGCCCTATGTGGAGGGCCTGCGGCTGGACGAAGCGATGCATCCACTGACTCTGCTGACGTTCGGGCTCTACGGCGAAGTGCTGCCGAATCAGAACGGGGCACCGCTACGCGTGGTGGTTCCGTGGAAATACGGCTTCAAGAGCGCCAAGTCGATCGTGCGCGTCACGTTCACTGAGCGGCAGCCGAAGACTGCCTGGAACGAGGCGGCGCCGAACGAGTATGGCTTTTATGCGAACGTGAACCCGAACGTCGACCACCCGCGCTGGAGTCAGGCGCGCGAGCGTCGCATCGGCGAAGACGGCTTCTTCACGCCCAAGCGCAAAACGCTCATGTTCAACGGCTATGCGGATCAGGTGGCTGAACTCTACGCCGGCATGGACTTGAAGAAGTTTTTCTGAGGTTCGTTCGATGTGGCAGCCCCGCGCGCGCCAGCTCGCCGCGATCAGGACCGCGCTGTTCGCGCTTTGCCTCGTTCCGTTCGCGCACCTTGTCTGGGGCATCGTGTACGACACGCTGGGTGCCAATCCGGTCGAGGCGGTAACGCACTCGACCGGCTGGTGGACGTTGTTCCTGCTGTGCGCGACGCTGGCGGTGACGCCGCTGCGGCGCGCGACCGGCGCGAACTGGCTACTCAAGCTGCGTCGCATGCTCGGCCTGTACGCGTACTTCTATGTGGCACTGCATTTCCTGACCTACATTTGGCTCGATCAGTGGTTCGATGTGGTGGCGATCGCCGCTGACGTGCTCAAGCGTCCCTATATCACAGTCGGCTTTACCGCCTTCTTACTGCTCATTCCGCTCGCGGCCACCTCGACCGACGCGATGCAGCGCCGCCTCGGGCGCAAATGGCAGCGCGTGCACCGGTTCATCTATCTGATCGCAGTGCTCGGCGTGCTGCACTTCTGGTGGCTCGTGAAACGCGACGTTACCGAGCCGGCGCTGTTCGCGCTGGTAGTTGCGGGCCTGCTCGGGATGCGTCTGTTCTGGTCCTTGCGGCGGCGCATGCGCGTTGCGCGCCCGGCAGTTGCTACGTCGGGCGGATGAGGTAGCCGCCGGATTTTTCGTCTCGCTCGAGGGTCAAAAGCTTGCGTTTCTGGGCCTCTTCGAGCAAGTCGGAAAAGGCGCGAAAGCCATAGTAGGATTCGTTGAACCCAGGATTGCGGCGCTTGAGCGCCTGTTTGACCATCGAGCCCCAGATGCGCTCGTCTTCGCCGCGCTCGGCCACCAGGGCCTCCACGGTGCCGAGCACCAGATCCATCGCTTCCTGGCGTTTATCCTCCCCCGACGCGGGTTCCTTCGCAGTCCCGGCGGGACGCGCCTCCCGACGCTTGCGGGCGGCGCGGTGCTTCGCCTCTTCTTCGCGCACCAGATCGTCGTAGTAGATGAACTCGTCGCAATTGGCGATCAGAAGATCGGATGTCGAGTTCTTGACCCCGACGCCGATTACCACTTTCGCGTTCTCTCGCAGCTTGGAGACCAGCGGCGAGAAATCCGAGTCGCCACTGATGATCACGAAGGTGTCCACGTGCGACTTGGTGTAGCACAGATCGAGGGCGTCGACGACCATGCGGATGTCCGCGGAGTTCTTGCCCGACTGGCGCACGTGCGGAATCTCGATCAGCTCGAACGAGGCGCCGTGCATCACGCTCTTGAACTCTTTGTAACGCTCCCAGTCGCAGTAGGCCTTCTTCACCACGATGCTGCCTTTGAGCAGCAGTCGCTCCAGCACCCGGCTGATGTCGAACTGGGCGTACTTCGCATCGCGCACGCCGAGCGCGATGTTCTCGAAGTCGCAGAAAAGCGCCATGTTCCGGGTTTCATGCTGGATTGCCATGGCCCTAGTCTAGCGCTTTCGGCCCCGTCGACGCGGCAGCCACAATCTCCGCGCGCCCGCGCTGCACGCGCTCCCCGAAGCGCTCAAAGTAAACATAGATAACGGGCGTGATGTAGAGCGTGAGCACCTGAGAGAGCAGAAGGCCGCCTACGACCGCGAGACCAAGCGGCTGACGGGCGTCGCCCCCGACGCCGAACGCGAGCGCAATGGGCAGGCTGCCCATGAGCGCCGCCATAGTGGTCATCATGATCGGCCGGAAACGGACCATGCAGGCCTCGAAAATCGCCTCTTCCGGAGCCTTGCGGCGCTTGCGCTGCGCGTCGATCGCGAAATCGATCATCATGATCGCGTTCTTTTTGACGATTCCGATCAGCATGACAATGCCGACGAAGCCGTACATATTTAGATCAATGCCGAAGGCGAGCAGAGTTACCAGCGCACCCAAGCCCGCGGTAGGCAATGCCGACAGGATCGTGATCGGGTGGATGAAGCTCTCGTACAGGATGCCGAGCACCAGGTAGATGACCACAATGGCGAGCAACAGCAGAACGCCCATGCCCTGCAACGAGGCCTCGAACGCCTGCGCGGTGCCGGAAAATGTCGCATTGAGCGTCGCCGGCACCTGGTCCCGGCTCATGGTCTGGCGTATGGTGTCGATCGCCTGCGAAAGGGAAACTCCTGGCTTCAGATCGAAGGAAAAGGTCACCGCGGGCAGCTGTCCGAGGTGGCTGACCGTCAGCGGTCCGACGCCATAGGACAGTTTCGCGACCGCGTTCAGCGGCACCAGCGCACCGCTCGTTGAGCGCACGTACAGCATCGGCAGTACTTGGGGTCCCGTCTGGAAGCGCGGCTCCACTTCTAGGATCACCCAAAATTGATCGGTCGCAGTGTAGATCGTCGATATTTGCTGCGAGCCGTAGGCCGCGCCCAGCGCTGTTTCGATTTGCTGCGCCGAGACGCCGAGAGCCGACGCTCTTGCGCGATCGAGCTCTACCAGCACCTGCGGCTGGCGGATCTGCAGGTCGCTGGACACGTCAACCAGGCTGGGAATTGACTTTAGCTTTTGCTCGATTAGCGGCACCCAATGGTAGAGCTCGTCGATGTTCGGTCCACGCAGAACGTACTGGTAGGGGCTCTTGGTGAGCTGGCCAATGCGGATCGTGGGAATGTTCTGCAGGAAAGCCTTGATGCCGATCAAATTCGCCAGCTTCGGCCGCAGCTGTCGAATCACCTGGTCTGCCGACACGCGCTCCGAGCGCGGCTTGAGGGTGATGAACATACGACCCCGGTTGAGCGACGGATTGAACCCGCTCGCCCCTATGAAGGACATCACTCCGTCGATGTTCGGATTGTGGCTCACGATGTCGGCGACCTGCTGTTGCAGCTTCGCCATCGCGTCGAAGGATATGTCCTCCGGCGCCTCGGTGAAACAGAAGATCTGACCTGTATCTTCGGTCGGAAGGAAGCCCTTCGGCATGTGCACGAACACGAATCCCGTGGCAATTGTAATGGCAAAAAACACCAACATGACCAAGCGCCCATGGCGCAGAGCCCACTTGAGCGTCACCTCGTAGGTTCCGCGCAGTCCCTCGAAACCGCGCTCGGATAGCAGGTAAAGCCGACCCCGCTTCTCCCCGCGATGCGGTTTCAGCAGGCGGCTGCACATCATCGGTGTCAGCGTCAGGGAAACGAACCCCGAGATCAGCACTGCGCTGATGATCGTTACCGCGAACTCGTGCAGCAGGCGACCGACGATGCCGCCCATGAAGAACACAGGAATGAACACCGCGGCGAGCGAAAGAGTCATCGACAGGATCGTGAACGAGATCTCGCGCGAGCCGTCCAGTGTTGCCTGGAAAGCGCTCTTACCGGCTTCCATGTGGCGCGAAATATTCTCCAGCATCACGATCGCGTCGTCGACCACGAATCCGACGCACAGCGTTAGCGCCATCAGGGATATGTTGTCCAGGCTGTAGCCGAGCGTATACATGACGGCGAACGTTCCCACGATCGCCATCGGCAGCGCGATGCTTGGAATCAATGTGGCCGAAAGGTTGCGCAGGAAGATGAAGATCACCATGACAACGAGTGTGAGCGCGAGCAGCAGCGTGAATTGCACCTCGTCGACCGACTGCCGAATGATGCTCGAGCGGTCGTACAACACCTGGATCTTGATCCCGGCCGGAACTTCGGCCCGGAAAGTCGGCAGCAGCTTGCGCACGGCATTCACTACCTCGATGGTGTTGGTCCCAGGCTGGCGATAGACACCAAGCAGGATCCCGCGTTTGTTTCTGTACCAGGCCGCAACCTTGTCGGTCTGCACGCCGTCGATCACTCGTCCAAGCTGCTCGAGCTGGATCGGTGAACCGTTGCGGTAAGCGACGATGATCGGGCGGAATGCGGCGGCGTCGAACAACTGCCCGTTGGTCTGAACGGCAAACAGACGGTCCTTGCCGTAAAGGGTGCCCGTTGGCAAGTTGACGTTGGCCTGGCTAATCGCGTTCTGCACCTCGTCTATGCCGATGCCGAGGGAGGCGAGCTTGTTCGGGTCAAGCTGTATTCGCACCGCGTACTGTTGCTGGCCGTAAACCTGAACCTGGGCTACGCCGTTGATAGTCGAGATGCGCTGGGCAAGAAAATTCTCGGCGTACGCATCGACGGTGGACAGGGGCATCGTGTCCGAGCTGAGCGCGAGGTAGAAGACGGCGAAATCGCCCGGATTTATCTTGCGGAACGAGGGCGGAGCAGGCATGGCGGCGGGCAGCTGTCGCGCGGTTGCCGCAATAGCGGAATTCACGTCCTGTGCCGCAGCATCGATATTGCGGTCGAGTGTGAACTGAAGCGTGACTTGGGTTGTGCCTTGGCCGCTCACCGAGTACATCGAATCGACCCCGGCAATGGTCGAGAATTGCTTCTCGAGCGGCGTCGCTACCGCGGATGCCATCGTCTCGGGGCTCGCGCCCGGCAACTGGGCGGTCACCTGGATCGTGGGGTAATCGACGTTTGGCAGCGAGCTGACAGGCAACAGCAGATAGCCGACGATGCCGAACATCAGGATTCCAGCCATGACCAGCACGGTCATGATGGGACGACGGACGAACAGCTCGGAGAGATTCACGACTTGTCCGGCCGGACTACCACTTTCACACCCGGCGCAAGCCGCAACTGTCCGCGCGTGATCACTTTCTCGCCCTTGGCGAGTCCTTCGGCAACGACTGCGAAGTCGCCTTCCGTTCGCGCGATCTTCACTGCGCGCACTTCTGTCGTCGCATCGGACTTAAGGACGAAAACGAATTCCCCATTTGGTCCGGTTTGGACCGCGAGCGAGGGCACCACTAGCGCATTGCGTTGATCGAAGAGCTTGACACGCACGTTGACGAATTGCCCCGGCCAGAGCATCAGGTCTTGGTTGTCGAACTGAGCCCGCAATTTGATCGTGCCGGTACTTTGATCGACTGCGTTGTCGATGAACACCAGTGTTCCGGTGGCGAGCGGTGTGTGCTCCGTGTGCGACGAGAGCACAGTAACCTCGAGCGGCCCGTTCGTCATATGGTGGCGGATCTCGGCAAGCTGTTGCTCGGGTATGGCGAACGTGACATAGACCGGCCGCACTTGGTTGATCACCACCAATGCGTTGGTGTCGTTGGCCTTTACCATGTTGCCGAGCTGCAGCATGATGCGCCCGACATAGCCGTCGATCGGCGAGCGGATAGTGCAGTACTGCAGATTGAGGCGGACCGTTTCGACGGCCGCTTGGCTTGCCTGCAGCGAAGCGTCGGCGGTCTCCGCATTGGTTACATACTGGGCGTACGCGTCCTTCGATACGAAGTTCTTATGCAGCAGCTCCTCGTAGCGCCGCTTCTGCATCGCTGCATGGTCTCGGCTTGCGCGGTCGCGCGCTAGGTTCGCCTCGGCCTGATGGAGGGCGGCTACGAACGGGCGGGGGTCGAGTCGAAACAGTATTTCACCCTTGCGCACCGGCTGGCCCTCTTGGAAATTGACTGCGACGATCTGCCCGTCTACACGTGCCTTGATCGCAACGGTCGAATAGGCGTCTATGTTTCCGATAGCGCGCAGGATTACGGGGATATCGCGCTCCGCGGCCATCGCGACCGACACTGGGACCGCCGGCGGGCCAGCAGCCGGGCGCTTCTGCTCCTCGGCGCCGCTGTCGGTCGCGAAGTGCGTGGCTGCGGTTCCCGCGACGATCACGGCCAACGCAACGCTCGCTACCGTCGCGGTTCGTGATCGGAAAGAGATCGTCATCTTGGGTCCGGGGGCCGATCTTGAGTGCATTGGCTACGAGCTGCTCGCGCATGTTCGCTCAGCGGCGCGGACAATCTACGGCAAGATTCTCTCCAGGGCAAAGAGATCTTCGACCGTCTCACGGCTACGGATCAGGTGCGCCAGGGTGCCGTCCACCAACACTTCCGCCGCGCGCGGCCGCGAGTTGTAATTTGAGCTCATGCTCATGCCGTAGGCGCCGGCCGACATCACCGCCAGCAGGTCGCCCGCCTTCGCGACAAGGGGACGCTCCCGGGCCAGAAAGTCGCCGCTCTCGCACACCGGTCCGACCACGTCGTAAGTCATCGGCTTGGCATCGCGCGGCGCTTCGTGCACCGCCCGCACTTCGTGCCAGGCGCCGTACAGCGCCGGGCGCAGTAGGTCGTTCATTGCGGCGTCGACCACCAGGAAGTTCTTGGCAGCCCCCGGCTTGACGTACTCGATGCGCGTCAGCAGCAGCCCCGCGTTGCCGACGATCGAGCGCCCGGGGTCTAGGATCAGCTTGGCGCGTCTTGCGCCGAGCGCCGCCAGGGCGCCGGCAATAAACTCGGTCACCGGCCGTGGGGTTTCACCTTGATCGCAAATGCCGATGCCGCCCCCCAAGTCGATATGCGCGATCGGAATACCCGCCGCTTCGAGGCGAGTCGCAAGCGCGACGATGCGCGCCGCGGCCTCGACAAACGGTGCGGGGTCGGTAAGCTGCGAGCCGACGTGGCAGCCGATGCCGTGAATCTCGATGTTCGGCATTCGCGCGGCTTTGGCGTAGAGGCGCTCTGCGTCGCCGTGCGGTATTCCGAATTTGCTCTGCCTCAAGCCGGTCGAGATGTAGGGATGCGTTCTGGCGCCGACGTCTGGGTTGACACGGAATGCCACTGGCGCGCACCTGCCTAGACGGCCTGCGAGCGCGTTGACCCGCTCGAGCTCGGCCTCGGACTCCAGGTTGATGCACCGTACCCCGGCCAGCAGCGCCTGCTCGATCTCGCGCTCGATTTTGCCGACCCCTGAGAAAAGTGTCTTGCCGGGATCCCCTCCTGCGGCCATCACGCGAGCCAATTCACCGCCCGAAACGATATCGAAGCCCGCGCCGAGCCGCGCCATAAGCGCGAGCAGCGCTAGATTGGGATTTGCCTTGACCGAATAGCAGATGAGCGCGTCGCGTCCGGCAAGCGCACTCGAGTATTCCGCGTAGGCCAGCTCGATCGCGGCGCGCGAGTAGACATAGCATGGAGTAGCGAATCGCCCCGCCAGTTCATCGAGCGGCAGCCGTTCGGCGCAAAGCGTCCCGTTGCGGTAGGCGAAGGCCACTCGGGCGGCTAGTTCTTTTCGGGCGCGCCGCCGCGACGATCAGCGTCCGCGGGATAAGGCACAGGTTTGTAGGGCTCGTCCTTGCGCGGCTTGACGCCAGGCGGCGGGTTGTCGCGAAAGTACAAGTCGCCCCTCTGTCCGCAGCCGACGAGGACCGCAAGAGCGGCGCTCACTGCGAGGAGGAACGCGAAACGCATCTCGGCGCGAGAGGTAAAATATTCATGTTATCACGCGTTGCCTCAGACTCATGACCGACTCGGAATTCGAAGCACTCGCAGAAGCCGTGCTGGAGCGCATCGAGCAATCCATCGAAGCGGGCAATCTGGACGTCGATCTGCAATCCAAGGCAGGTGGCGTGCTCGAAGTCGAATTTCAAAACGGCAGCAAAATGGTCATTAATCGCCACGGCGCGGCAAAAGAAATCTGGGTCGCGGCGAAATCCGGTGGCTTTCATTTTCGCTGGGACGGCTCGGCATGGCTCGACACGCGCGATGGCAGCGAATTGTTTGCGGCACTCTCCAGGCTTGTGTCGGCTCAGAGCGGGCAGCGGGTCGTCCTGCGCGGATGACCTGGCCGCCCCGCCGAGGCGCTCTCCACTATTGCGCCGGTTGACGTGCCGGCGCGGCCTGGGTCGGGGCGGGTGCGGGTGCCTGCTGCGGTGCGCCGGACGGCGGCGTCTGCGGTGCGGCGGTCGCCGTCGCCGCCGGCGTCGTCGCAGCCGGCGCGACGGGGACGTTTTCCTGATAGAAATACTCCCGCACAGGCTTGTCGTCGGGAATCGTCGGGTCCGGGCCGGTTTCCACCTGAACTACGCCGGGCGGAGGCGTAAGCTCCATTTCAGGCACGCCCTTCAGTGCCGTTTCCATGAAGTCCATCCAGATGGGCAGCGCAACGGACGCGCCGGTCTGGTTGCGGCCCAGTGTCTTCGGTTGATCGAACCCGGCCCAGGCGATGCCCACGAGCGTCGGCTGGAATCCGCAGAACCAGGCGTCCACGAACTCGTTTGTGGTTCCGGTCTTACCCGCGATGTCGTCCCGTCCCAGCCGCGAGGCACGGGCGGCGGTGCCGTAGCGGGTAACATCCTGCAGCATGCTGTCGATGAGAAAAGCGTTTCTCGCATCAATCACGCGCAATCCTTCGTCGCCCGCGTGTTGCGAATGCGCGACGCCGAGCGGATTGCCGCGATCGTCGACGATCTTTTCGATGAAATAGGGTTGGAGCAGGTATCCGCCATTGGCGAACACCGAATATGCGCGAGCCATCTGCCAGGGTGTGACTGATCCCGCGCCCAACGCCATCGTGAGATAAGCCGGGTGCTTGTCTGCATCGAAGCCGAAGCGCGTGATGTAGTCCTGCGCATACTTGGTGCCAATCGCCTGCAGGATGCGGATCGAAACCATGTTCTTCGACTTCGCAAGAGCCGTGCGCATGCGCATCGGCCCCTCGAACTTCCCGTCATAGTTGTTCGGTTCCCACGGCTGGCCACCGGTGACTTCTGAATCGATCACGATTGGTTCGTCCGCGATTACGGTTGCCGGCGTGAAACCCTTCTCCAGCGCGGCCGAGTAGATGAACGGTTTGAACGACGAACCCGGTTGACGCCATGCCTGGGTGACATGATTGAACTTGTTGCGGAAGAAGTCGAATCCGCCCACCAGCGCGCGCACCGCCCCATCTTGGGGATCCAAAGCGATGAACGCACCCTCGATTTCGGGCAACTGAACGATTTCCCAGCGATTGCCGGCCATCTGCTCGAGACGCACGATCGCGCCCCGCTGAATGCGCATTCTCGGGGGTGCCGAGGAACGAAGCGAAGACGCCGCGAACTTCAGCCCTTCACCCGCAATCGAGATCGTATCGCCATTGCGCAGGGCGACCTCCACCTTGCGGGGCGACGCCGAAAGCACGACGGCTGCGAGCAGGTCGTCGCTGTCCGCATGATCCGAGAGTGCTTCATCGTAGTCCTCGTCTCGCGGCACGTCGGGTAGCGAGGCGAATCCTTCCGGCCCGCGGTAGCCATGTCGCCGGTCGTAATTTTCCAGGCCTCGACGCAGCGCAGTGTAGGCGGCCTCCTGATCTGCCTTGCGGATCGTCGTATAGATCCGAAACCCCTTGGTGTAGGCGTCCTCTGGATACTGCTCGCGAACCGCCTGGCGCACCATCTCCGCGACGTACTCGGCGTGGACCGAATATTCGTTCGTCTCGCGATGCGTGCGCACCGGCGCCGCGACCGCCTGCTCGTACTGGGCGTCGCTTATGTATCCCAGCTCGCGCATGCGGTGCAGCACATATTGCTGCCGCCTCTTGGCGCGCTGCGGGTTGGCGATCGGGTTGTAGCTGGAAGGCGCCTTCGGCAGGCCAGCCAGCATCGCCGCCTCCCCAAGCGTAATCTGGTCGAGCGACTTGCCGAAGTAGGTTTGCGCCGCAGCCGCGAAGCCGTACGCACGCTGGCCCAAGTAGATCTGGTTGACGTACAACCCCAGGATCTCATCCTTAGAGAGACTGTGCTCGATCTTGAAAGCGAGTAGCGCCTCGTACAGTTTGCGGGTGAACGTCTTTTCCGAAGACAGGAAGAAATTGCGTGCCACCTGCATGGTTATCGTGCTCGCGCCTTGACGCTTGCCGCCGGCAATGAGGTTCGAATACGCCGCCCGCAGGACGCCGACGTAGTCGATACCGGAGTGTTGATAGAAGCGTTCATCCTCGGCCGAAATGATCGCGTCTTTAAGAAACTTCGGGACCTCAGCGGTCGAGATTACCGAACGACGTTCCTCACCGAATTCGCCAATCAAGGCTCCGTCCTCGGTGTAGATTCGCAGCGGTATCTTGGGCTGATAATCGGTGAGTGAATCAAGCGACGGCAGGTTTGGATAGGCGAGCGCAACGACCAGCGCGGCAACTGCCATAGCGACCGCAAGGGTGCCCGCGAGCAACGCCAACGGAAAGGTCAAAAAACGATGCCACATCAAGGGAGTTAGGACGGGCTAAGAGGGCGGGACCCTCGGTGGCGAAAGGGGGGCATTATAGAGGCTCCGCCCGTGTGGAAAATTCACTAGACACTGAATAGAGTTGTTGCTAGCATTTAACGCAATTTCTACGTATTGCGCCTAAACGGCCGGTACGAAAAGGAAAATAACGATGGAACTCGATATTTTCAAGCCGAAGGCGCTGCCGGTGTTCGGGCTGGATATCAGCTCGTCGTCGGTCAAAATGATCGAGATCGTCGATGCCGGCAAGGGGGCGTATCGGGTGGAACGATACGCCATCGAACCTTTGCCGCGTGAGGCTGTGGTGGACGGCAACATAAATAACCTCGAAGCCGTGGCCGAATCGGTCAAGCGCGCGCATAAGCGCCTCGCTACGCGCACCAAGCATGTGGCGATGGCCGTGCCATCGGGCGCAGTCATCACGAAGAAGATCATCGTCCAGGCGGGATTGCGCGAGGACGAACTCGAACTCCAGGTTGAAACGGAGGCAAACCAGTACATTCCCTTCGCTCTTGACGAAGTGAACCTCGATTTCCAACCTATCGGACCGGCGCCGTCGAACCCAGAGGAGGAAGAGGTTCTGATTGCGGCTACGCGCAAGGAGAAGGTCGAAGATCGCGTCGCGGTGGCAGAGTCCGCTGGGCTTAAGGCGCTGATTATGGACGTTGAGTCCTATGCGCAGCAAAGCGCGCTGGCACTGGTGGTGCAGCAGCTTCCGAATGGCGGAAAGGATCAAAACATCGCGGTGGTCGACATCGGCGCCAATGTGATGAACGTCACCGTTCTGCGCAACGATCAATCGGTTTATACGCGCGAACAGGCGTTCGGCGGCAACCAGCTGACACAAGACATCGTGAGCCGCTACGGCATGAGCGTAGAAGAAGCGGAGAACGCCAAGCGATCGGGAGGGTTGCCGGACGATTTTGAGACGGAGGTGCTGCGGCCCTTCATGGACAACCTTTCCATGGAAGTCCAGCGCGCCCTGCAATTCTTCTTCACCTCCACGCAGTACAACGCCGTAGACCAGATTCTTCTGGCCGGCGGATCCGCGGTGATTCCGGGTCTCGACGAAGCGGTAAATACGCGCACGCAGGTGCCCACCATGGTAGCGAATCCGTTCGCCGCAATGCAGACGTCCTCGCGTATTCAACTCAAACGCCTGTTGGTCGACGCACCGTCGTTGATCATTGCGTGCGGACTTGCCATGCGGAGGTTCGACCCGGCATGACGATTCGCATCAATCTACTTCCGCATCGCGACGAACGCCGCAAGCGTGCACGCACGCATTTCGCCGTGGTCGCGGGGATGACCGCGGTCCTCGGCGCGGTAATCTGGGGCGCGGGACACGTGCTAAATGCCAATCGCGTGGCGACGCAGCAGGATCGCAACGCGTTTCTAAAACAGGAAATCGCGAAGCTTGACAAGCAAATTGCGGATATTAAGAAGCTCAAGGACGAAATTCAGGCTCTACTCGCACGCAAGCAAGTCATCGAGACGCTTCAAGCGGACCGCGCTCAGACCGTACATCTGCTCGATCAGCTCGTACGCCAGATGCCCGAAGGCGTCTATCTCAAGAGCGTCAAACAAAAGGGACTACTGGTTCAGTTGGACGGCTACGCCCAGTCCAACGCCAGAGTTTCGACGCTCATGCGCAACATCGAATCGTCTCCGTGGCTTGAAAGGCCGGACTTGGTTCAGATTAGAGCTACCTCAGTAGACAAGAAGCGCCTCTCCGAGTTCAACCTCAACCTGTCGCTTAGACCGCTCAAGCCTGAAGAGGAATCGAAGGGCGGCAAAGGCGGCAAGGCGCCGGCGAAAAAGGGCTGAGCCATGGCGATCGACTTCAACAAGATCGTCGAAGATTTCCGCCGCCTCAACTGGCGCGACCCCGGCACTTGGCCCGTATTCCCGAAACTCGCCGTGCTGCTGGGCATCCTTGTGGCGATTCCGGTGGCAGCCTATTTCGTCGACTGGCAGAGTCAGCTCGACGATCTTGAGCGCGGAAGGCAGGACGAAGCAAAGCTGAAGGATGCATACGTCATCAAGAAGCGCCAGTCGGTGAACCTCGACCTTTACCAACAGCAACTGCGCGAGATCGACACTCAATTCGGCGCACTGCTGCGCCAGCTGCCTAACAAGTCTCAGATGGACGCGCTGCTGGTGGATATCAACCAGGCAGGCCTAGGGCGAGGGCTTCAGTTCGAATTATTCAAGCCGGCCCCCGCGGAGATCATGAAGGAGTTCTACGCGGAGCTTCCGATCCAGGTGAAGGTCATCGGGACGTACCATGACATGGGTGCTTTTGCGAGCGACGTCGGGCAGCTGTCGCGCATCGTTACTCTTAACGACGTCTCGATCTCGGCCGCGAAGAACGGCACCCTTGAAATGGACGCAACCGCGCGGACCTTCCGCTACCTGGACGAGGAGGAAATAGCCGCCCAGCGCAAAGCTCAGCAGGCCGCTAAGAGGGGTGGCCGGCGATGAGAAAGCACCTCATATTGGCCGCGGTTCTGTTGCTCGCTGCCTGCGGCAGCGACGAGCACAGTGATCTGCGGCAGGAGTTGGCACAGTTGACCAAGGGTCTGCGCGGACACGTGAATCCGCTGCCGCAGGTCAAGCCCTATGAGCCTGTCCCGTACAGCGCGGAAGATCTGGTCGATCCGTTCCGGCCGGACCGCATCATCATCGCGCAGTCCGGCAAGGGTGTCGGAGGCACGCCGGGGCCGGACCTGAACCGGCCCAAGGAGCCACTCGAGGCATTTCCGCTCGAATCGATTCAGATGGTCGGTACCATCACTCAAGGCAAGGAAACCTTCGGTTTGGTAAGAGCAGGCACCAATCTATACCGAGTCAAGCAAGGCAACTACATGGGCCAGAGTTTCGGCGTCATCACCTCGATCGACGAAAGCGAAATCAAACTGACCGAGCTGGTCCAGGATGGTAGCGGCGAGTGGGTGCAACGCTCCAGCGCGCTGCAATTGCAGGAGGTAAGTAAACGATGAAAAAGCTAAATCCTCTCTATACGCTCGCGCTGTGGCTCGCGGGAGCGGGCGCCGCCCTTGCTCAGGTCAACAGCATCGAGGCCTTCAATGTCACGCAGCAGGATTCCAAGACGATCGTGCGCGTGACGACCAAGGAAGCGCTGAAGAGCGTGCCGCCGAATTTTGCCGTTACCTTACCTGCCCGCATCGCCTTCGACTTCCCGAACACCCTGAATGCTCTCGGACACGCCAGCCAGGATATCGGCGAGGGTGCGCTGCGCAGCATGAACCTCGTGCAGGGCGCGGGCCGTACCAGGATGGTCCTTAATCTCAGTCGCCCGGTGCCGCACGAAGCCGCCATTGAAGGCAGGGATCTCGTTATCACGCTCTCGGCGCCAGCGATGGCTCAGGTCGGCGGAGGCGCGCACTTTGCAGAAGGCAAGGCGGACGCCACGCACACCGTCCGCAACATCGATTTTCGCCGCGGCGCATCGGGTGCGGGGCGGGTAGTTGTGGATCTCTCAGATTCGTCGACTGGCATCGACATTCGTCAGCAGGGTCAGAGTATTGTAGTAGATTTCCTCAAGACTTCTCTGCCGGAGAACCTGCGTAAGCGCTTCGACGTAAACGATTTCGCGACGCCGGTTCAGACCATCAGCGCGTACCAGCAAGGGGACAATGTGCGCATGGTCATCGAACCCAAAGGGCAGTGGGAACACAATGCGTATCAGTCCGATAACCAGTTCGTAGTCGAGGTCAAGCCGGTCACCGATACGTCCAAGCTCCCGGGACAGGGAAAATACAAGGGAGAGAAGCTGTCCCTCAACTTCCAGAATGTCGAGGTTCGGGCGGTCCTGAACGTCATCGCTGACTTTACCGACCTAAACATCATCACTAGCGACTCGGTGACCGGCAATATCACGCTGCGCCTCAAGGACGTGCCGTGGGACCAGGCCCTGGACATCATCCTGGAGACGCGCGGGCTCGATATGCGCAGGAACGGCAATGTGATCTGGATCGCGCCGCGTGACGAGATCGCCACGCGTGAGAAGCTCGCGCTTGAAGCGGCGCAGCAGATCAACGATCTGGAGCAGACGCGCACCGAGTCGTTTCAGATGAACTACCAGAAGGCTGCGGAGGTGCAAAAGCTCCTGTCCGGAGCCAACCAGCGCATGCTGTCGAAACGCGGCAGCGCGGTTGTGGACTCGCGCACGAACACGCTGTTCGTGCAGGACACGCCGAGCCGTTTGGAGGAAGTGCGCAAACTGATCGCCAAAATAGACGTGCCTGTGCGGCAGGTCATGATCGAAGCGCGCATCGTCGAAGCGAACGATACGTTCAGCAAGAACCTTGGCGTGCGCCTTGGCTACAATCAGACTGCACCTGAAAAGTTTCTTGGTAGTGGCCAAACGAGCGTGCTCGCCGGCGGCGGTTTGGCCAATACGGGTTTTCAGACCGGCCAAACTTCGACTGTACCGGACTTTTTATCTCAGTCGACCAACGTGAACCTCCCGGCGGCGGGATTAAATTCCTTCAATGCAGGTCAGTTTTCGTTCGTTCTGTTCGACAACGCGATGACGAAGTTCTTGAATCTCGAGATCAGTGCGCTGGAGGCCGACGGCAAGGGCAAAATCGTCTCGAGCCCGCGCGTGCTGACCGCGGACCAGACCGAGGCGTTGATCGAGCAGGGAACGGAGATCCCCTATCAACAGGCAACATCGTCGGGTGCGACTGCGGTCTCCTTCCAGAAGGCGAATCTTTCGCTCAAGGTCAAGCCGCAGATTACCCCCGATGGCAACGTCATCATGACGCTCGACGTGAACAATGATTCCCCCGGCACGACTACGCCTGCCGGCGTGCAGATCAATACCAAGCACGTGAAGACCGAAGTGCTCGTACAAAACGGCGGTACCGTAGTGATCGGTGGAATCTATACCGAGAGTTCTCGTACCGACATCACGAAGGTGCCGTTGTTCGGCGACCTGCCGTTCGTCGGCTGGATGTTCAAGAACAACCAGACCTCCAAGAACAAGACTGAGCTGCTGGTGTTTATCACGCCGAAGATTGTGAACGACCGCCTTACCGTTCGCTGATTTGCCGCGTCTCCTCTGGACGTTACGGCCGGGCCCTCCCGGCCGTTTTCTTTTGTTCGTCGCCGCACGGCTACAATAGGCCCGTGAAAAAGGAAAGCAACATCTATCTCGTGGGCATGATGGGCGCGGGCAAGACCACCGTCGGGAAGCTCATTGCGCGGCGCCTGAAACGCCGCTTCGTGGACTCCGATCAGGAAATTGAACGACGCTGCGGTGTGCGTATCTCGGTGGTTTTCGATATCGAGGGCGAACGCGGATTCCGCGCGCGTGAAGAACAAGCCATTGGCGAATTGGCGACGTTCGAGGGTGTGGTGCTTGCGACGGGCGGCGGCGCCGTGCTTTCGCCAGAAAATCGGCGCCAGCTCGCTTTGCGCGGCACCACCGTCTATCTTCACGCACGGCCTGAGGACCTGTTTCGGCGGCTGCGGCACGACAAGAATAGGCCCCTGCTCGACACGCCGGATCCGGCGCAGCGCCTCAAGGAGTTGTACGCGCAGCGGGATCCGCTCTACCGTCAGGTCGCGGACATCGTGATCGAGACGGGCACGCAATCCGTCCAGGCGCTCGCTCGGGACCTGCTGGCGAAGATCGAGGAAAAATGCAAAGTCTCCGCGTAGAACTGGGCAAGCGCGCGTACCCGGTCCATATCGGCGTTGGAATCCTGAATGATTCAACTTTGTACGCTGCTCACCTAAGAGCGGGCCGCGCCGCGATCGTGACCAACACCGTCATAGCGCCGCTCTATCTCGAGCGCTTGCGGCGCGCGCTAGCCGATGCGAACATCGACACGGTCGAGATTGTGATTGCAGACGGCGAGCAGGCCAAGAACTGGCAGACTCTTGACCGGGTGTTCGACGCGCTGCTTGCGGCCCGCTGTGATCGGCAGACGCCGATCATCGCGCTCGGCGGCGGCGTCGTCGGCGATCTCGCGGGTTTCGCGGCTGCGATATATCAACGCGGCGTGCCCTTCGTCCAGGTGCCAACTACGCTGCTCGCGCAGGTCGATTCCTCCGTCGGCGGCAAGACGGCGATCAATCATCCTCGCGGCAAGAACATGATCGGCGCGTTCTACCAGCCACTAGTGGTCGTGTCCGATGTCGCGACGCTTGCGACACTGCCGCCGCGCGAGCTTCGCGCCGGCCTGGCGGAGGTGATTAAGCACGGATTCGCGCTAGACAGCGCGTTCGCCGAATGGATCGAGGGGAACATCGAGCGCCTGATGGCCGGGGACGCTGATGCGCTCATCGTCGCGGTGAGGCGGTCCTGCGAACTCAAGGCGGAAGTGGTGATGGACGACGAGCGCGAGAGCGGCCGGCGAGTCGTGCTCAATTTCGGCCACACCTTCGCCCATGCGATCGAAACCGGCGTAGGTTACGGTAAATGGCTGCATGGCGAGGCGGTCGCGGCCGGCATGGTGATGGCAGCGGAGCTGTCCGCGCGCGTTGGCCTGATCGGGGAGCACGACGTGCGGCGGGTGCGCAAGCTGATCGCCCGAGCGGGGCTGCCGGTTACGGGTCCCGCCGAGCTGCCGCCCGAGCGCTACCTCGAGCTGATGGCGGTCGACAAGAAGGTCGCGCATGGACGCGTCCGTTTCGTCTTGCTCGATGGCGTCGGGCGCGCGGTACTGCGCGCCGATCCGGGGGAACGGCTAGTGCGCGAGGCCATCAATGCCGCGGCAGCCGCTGCCACGATGCACTAGCGGCCCACCGCGCCGCACGCTTGTAGCGGCTAGCCCGAAAAGGTATATTTCCCAGTTCGCCCGCTTCTTTTGTGCATGGCGGCGATAGTTTGAAATGTACTTTGTATTCAAAGGGTTGAAATTGGACCGGCGAATCTTCCCAAACGCTCAGGGTTTGTACGACCCGAAACATGAACATGACGCTTGCGGCGTAGGGTTCGTGGCGCACATCAAGGGCAAGAAGTCGCATGCCCTGATCGGGCAAGGCCTGACTGTCCTGCGCAACCTGACTCACCGTGGCGCGGTAGGCGCGGACCCCAAGGCATCAGACGGAGCGGGCATCCTGGTCCAGCTTCCGGACAAGTTGTTCCGTGAGGACATGACGAAGCAGGGCGTCAAATTACCGCCTTTCGGTCAGTACGGCGTCGGAATGGTGTTCCTGCCGCGCGAGCCCGCGAGCCGCATCGCCTGCGAGTACGAAATAGAGCGTGCCATCAAGGACGAAGGCCAGGTGCTGCTCGGCTGGCGCGACGTTCCAGTCGACGGCTCTGATCTGGGCGTGTCGGTTCGACAGGTCGAGCCGACGATTCGCCAAGTGTTCGTCGGGCGCGGAAAGGGCGTCACGGTCACCGACGCGCTGGAGCGCAAGCTCTACATTATTCGCAAGAGCGCGGGCCACGCGATCCAGGCGCTCAACCTCGCGCACGGTAAGGAGTACTACGTTCCATCCATGTCGGCGCGGACGATCGTCTACAAGGGGATGCTACTGCCGCACCAGGTCGGGGAGTACTACCTCGACCTCAAGGATCTGCGCATGGAGTCGGCGCTGGCACTAGTTCACCAGCGCTTTTCGACTAATACCTTCCCCAGTTGGGACCTGTCGCACCCGTTTCGCATGATCGCGCACAATGGCGAGATCAATACACTGCGCGGCAACGTCAACTGGATCCGGGCGCGGCAAGGCGCGATATCCAGCCCGATCCTGGGCAACGACCTGGGCAAGATCTGGCCCCTCATCTATGACGGGCAGTCGGACTCCGCATCGTTCGACAACGCCCTTGAGCTGCTGGTCATGGCCGGATATTCGGTTGCGCACGCCATGATGATGATGATCCACGAGGCATGGGAAAAC
>JBOIFB010000025.1:0-18405 GCA_050741415.1 Burkholderiales bacterium
GCGCAGATCAGCGAGTCCGAAGCCGAGCTTTCGCTGGTCGACGACAGGCTGGCACGCGCGACGCTGGTCGCGCCGTTCGATGGCGTGGTGGTCGCGGGCGATCTCAGCCAGCTGCTCGGAACGCCGGTGGAGCAGGGCAAGGTGCTGTTCCAGGTCGCGCCGCTCGACGCCTATCGGGTGATCCTCGAAGTCGACGAGCGCGACATCGATCAGGTCCGGGTCGGACAGCAGGGAGAGCTCGCGCTTTCGGGCATGCCCAGCCACCCGCTGCATTTCACCGTGAGGCAGATCACTCCCGCGTCGACGGCGCAGGAAGGGCGCAATTACTTCCGCGTCGAGGCGCAGCTGCAGAATCCCTCCGCGCGCCTGCGGCCCGGCATGGAAGGGGTCGGCAAGATCGATGCCGGCAAGCGAAAGCTGATCTGGATCTGGACCCACGGCCTGGTCGACTGGCTGCGGCTCTGGGTCTGGAAGTGGCTGCCCTAGGGCGACTCGCAAGGCAAGGCCGATGACCGCCCCGCTGTTGAGCAACTCCTGGTACCGCGTCGCGAGCCTCAGGCCCAGGCTGCGCTCTCACGCCCGCCTGCACCGCCATCGCTATCGCGGCGAGGTGTGGTACCTGCTGCAGGATCCCGCCTCGGGCAGGGTGCACCGCTTTACCCCCGCCGCGCGGACGATCATCGCCGCGATGGATGGCGAGCGCAGCGTCGCGGACCTGTGGGCGCTGGCGAACCGGCGGCTCGGGGAAGCCGCGCCGACCCAGGACGAGATGATCCAGCTGCTCGGGCAGCTGCACGAGACCGATCTGCTGCAAAGCGACGTCACGCCGGACATCGCCGAGCTGTTCTCGCGCGGCGAGCGCGAGGAGAAATCGCGCCAACGGCGCTCGTTCGCCAATCCGATGGCGATGCGCATCCCGCTGTGGGATCCGGATGCCTTCCTGGAGCGCTGGCGCAGGCCGATCGGCGCGATCTGGAGCCGCTGGGGGGCGATGCTGTGGCTTGCGGTGGTGCTGCCGGCACTGTTGCTGATCCCGCCGCACTGGACCGACCTGACCAATGATTTTTCCGACCGCGTTCTGGCGATCGACAATCTGCTCGTGATGTACCTCGTGTTTCCCGTGATCAAGGCGCTGCACGAGCTCGGCCACGCGACTGCGACCAAGGCCGGGGGCGGCGAGGTGCACGACATGGGGATCATCGTGCTGGTGCTGCTGCCGGTGCCGTACGTGGAGGCGTCGGCGTCGACGGCGTTCCGCTCGAAGTACGAACGGGCGCGCGTCGGGGCCGCAGGGATGACGGTAGAGCTGTTCGTCGCCGCGCTCGCCTTCTACCTCTGGCTGCTGATCGAACCCGGCGTGCTGCGCGCCGCGCTGTTCAACGTCATGCTGATCGCCAGCGTTTCGACCGTGATCTTCAACGGCAACCCGCTGCTGCGCTACGACGCCTACTACATCCTGGCCGATCTGATCGAGATCCCGAATCTCGCTGCGCGCTCGCTGCGCTATTGGGGCTACCTGATCGAGCGCTACGCCCTGGGCGTGCAGAATGCCGAGACGCCCGAGGCCACGAACGCGGAAAAGGCCTGGTTCGTCTTCTACGGCATCGCCGCCTCGATCTACCGCGTCCTGGTGACGGTGTTCATCGCCTTGTTCATCGCCGGGCGGTTCTTCGTGCTTGGCGTGCTGCTCGCCGCCTGGGCGCTGGTGGCGATGGCGGTCGTGCCGCTCGTTCGCGGCGTGCGGCAGCTCGCGTCGGGTCCGCGCCTGCGCAAGCACCGGCGGCGGGCGCTGGCGGTTACGTTCGGCACGGTCGCCGCGCTGCTCGTGCTCCTGCTCGCGGTGCCGGTGCCCTACCATACGCACGCGCAGGGAGTCGTCTGGCTGTCCGAGCAGGCCATGGTGCGCGCCGGCGCGAACGGCTTCTTCGGCCGATTCCTGACCACACCCGGTGCGCGGGTGGCAAAGGGCGCTCCGCTCGTCGACTGCTATGACCCCAAGCTCGAGGCGAAGCTGAGATACAACGCCGCCAAGGTGGCGGAGCTTGAAGCCGAATACGCGGCGCAATTCGTCGCCGACCGGGCGAAGGCCGAGATCGCGCGCGAGAAGCTGGAGAGCGCGCGCGCGGCGCTTGCGAGCGCACGCGATGAGGCCTCCGAGCTGGTCGTTCGCGCGCATAGCGACGGCGTGTTCGTGGTGCCGGAAGCCGCCGACATGCCGGGCCGCTATTACCGCAAGGGCGAGCTGCTGGGCTATGTCATCGGCCGGGAGCAGCCGCTTGCCCGCGTCGTGGTGCCGCAGGAGGCGGTCGACATGGTGCGCCTGGCGACCGGCCGGATCCGCGTGCGCCTGGTCGACCGCCCCGGGTTCATCGCCGACGGCAGCATCGTGCGCCAGGTTCCGGCCGGCGAGGCCTACCTGCCGAGCCGCGCGCTGGCGGTCGACGGCGGCGGTCAGATCGCGACCGACCCGCGCGACTCGAAGGGACCGAAGGCGCTGGAACGCATGTTCCAGTTCGATGTCGCCATACACGGACTGTCGCCGCTCCACCTGTTCGGCGAGAGGGTCTATGTGCGTTTCGATCACAGCATGGAGCCGCTGGGAATGCAGTGGTATCGCGCGCTTCGCCTGCTCTTCCTGTCGCGGTTCAGTGTCTAGCGCATCGATCCTCACCGACGCGGTCGAGCTCGCCGCCGGACGGCCCTACGCAGAGAGATCGGAGGCCGAGGCCGGCTGGCACGACAAGGCGGCCGAATACCTGCTCGCGGCGGCGGTTCGTCCGCTGCGCGACCGGCTGCGCGACCCGGCGCGCGGGCTGCGGCGCATCGTCCCTCTGGCCGCCCGCCACGAACGCTCCCTGCGGGATTTCGAGGACTCGGCCCTGCACACGCTCGGCGCGAGCATGCGCTCGCGCCTGCGGCGCGAAGGCTTCGCGCCCGAGTTGGTCGCCGAGTGTTTTGCGCTGGTGCGCGAGGCGGCTTCGCGCACGCTCGGCAAGCGGCACTACGATCCCCAGCTGATCGGCGGGTGGGCGCTGCTGCAGGGCAGGTTGGTCGAAATGGAGACCGGCGAGGGCAAGACCTTTGCCGCCACGCTGCCCGCGTGCGCGGTCGCGCTGGCGGGTTACCCGGTGCACGTAATCACCGTGAACGACTATCTCGCCGCGCGCGACGCGGAAGAGATGGGGCCGCTGTACCGCTTTCTCGGCCTGAGCGTAGGCGTCGTGGTGCAGGGCATGGAGCGGCCGGCGCGGCGCGAGGCCTACGCGCGCTCCATCACCTACTGCACCAACAAGGAGCTCGCGTTCGACTACCTGCGCGACCGGGTCGCGCTTGCGCGCCGCAGCAGCAGGCTGCACCTCGCGCTGGAGAGGCTGCGCGGCGACGCGGCGCGCGACGAAGAGATCGTGCTGCGCGGGCTGTACTTCGGCATCGTGGACGAGGCCGACAGCGTTTTCATCGATGAGGCCCGCACTCCGCTCATCCTGTCGTCCGCGGCGCAGATTGCCGAGGAGCAGGCGCAGTGCGTGCAGGCGCTGAAAGTCGCCCGCACCCTCACTGCCGGAGAGGACTTCGCGGTCGACATGGCCGAGCGAAGCGTGACGCTCACGTCGCCGGGGAAAGCGAGGCTGGCCGAGTCGGCCGCGAACCTGGACGGTGCCTGGAGCTCGAAACGCGCGCGCGAGGAATTGGGCACGCAGGCCCTGAGCGCGCTCATTCTGTACCGGCGCGACCAGCACTACGTGGTGAGCGAAGAAAAGGTCCAGATCGTCGATGAGTCCACCGGCCGGGTCATGCCCGACCGCGCCTGGGAGCACGGCTTGCACCAGATGATCGAGGCGAAGGAGGGCTGTGCCCTCACCGGGCGGCGCGACACGCTCGCGCGGCTGACCTATCAGCGCTTGTTCCGGCGCTACATCAGGCTGGCCGGCATGACCGGCACCGCGAAGGAAGTCGCGCGCGAGATCGGAACCGTGTACGGGCTCGGCGTGGTGCGGGTGCCCCTGCACCGGCCCTCGCGGCGGACCTATCTCGGTGCCCATGTGTGTGCGACGCTGGCGGAAAAATGGAACGCGGTGGCGGACAGCATCGAACGCCATGCCGGGCTCGCGCGGCGCCCGGTGCTGGTCGGAACGCGCTCGGTCAGCGCGTCCGAGCAGCTCAGCGCGGTGCTTGCGCAGCGCGGCATCGAGCATTCCCTGCTGAATGCCAAGCAGGACCGGACCGAGGCCGAGGTCATCGCGCTCGCGGGCGAGCCGGCGCGCGTGACGGTCGCGACCAACATGGCGGGCCGCGGCACCGACATCCGCCTCGGGCCGGGCGTCGCGGAGCGCGGCGGGCTGCACGTGATCCTCACCGAATACCACGAGTCGCGGCGGATAGACCGCCAGCTGTTCGGGCGCGGCGGGCGCCAGGGCGACCCGGGAAGCTGCGAGGCGATCGTCTCGCTCGAGGACGAGACGTTCGCAGTCTATGCGCCGGGCGCGACGCGGCTCGCGCGTCAGCTGCGCGCCCAGGGACGCGAGCTGCCCGCTGCGGCCTACCGCGGGCTGCGCGCGCTGGCGCAGCGCGCAGCCGAGCGGCAGAGCTTGTTTGTCCGGGTTCAGAACCTGAAGCAGGACCGTCGTCTGGACCGGGTACTCGCGTTTTCCGGGAGGGGAGAGTGAATCGATCGGTCGGGATTTATCTGATGGCAGCGGCGGCGACAGCGCTGCCCCTGACATCGTCGGCGAAATCGTTCGAGTGCCTGATCCAGCCGGAGCAGGTGGTCGAGCTGCGCAGCCCCACGGAAGGGCTGATCGCGAAGATCCACGTGCAGCGGGGCGACACGGTAAAGGCGGGCCAGATCCTGGTCGAGCTGGATTCGAACGCCGAGCGCTCGGCCGTCGCGGGGGCGGAATTCCGCGCCAAGATGCACGGCCGGATCGCGGCCGCCACCGAGCGGATGGATTACGCCAGCAAGAAGCTCGAGCGCGCGCACGAGCTGCAAAAGCAGCATTTTGTCGCTGCGCAGGCGCGCGACGACGCGCTGGCGGAAAAGCAGGTGGCGGAGTCCGAATTGGAGGATGCACGGGAGAACCAGGAGCTTGCCAAGCTCGACTACCGTCATGCGGTGGATCTGCTCAACCTGCGCATGCTGCGCAGCCCCTTCAACGGCGTGGTGATGGATCGCATGCTCAATCCGGGCGATCTCGCCCAGGCCGGGTCCGACAGCAAAGCGATCCTCAAGCTGGCGCAGATCGATCCGCTGCGCGTGGAAGTGGTCCTGCCGCTCGAGTATTACGGCAAGCTGCATGTCGGCATGAACGGCGAGGTGAGCCCTGAAGGCCTGCCGGGGCGCTATAGCGCGACGGTCAAGGTCATCGACCGGGTGTTCGACGCCGCGAGCGGGACCTTCGGCGTGCGCCTCGTGCTGCCGAACGGCAAGGGAAGCGTGCCGAGCGGAATTCGCTGCCAGGTGGAGTTTCCGCAGCTCAAGGCGGCCGATCCGAGGTCGGCCGCGCCGCACTGACGCCGCGCAGAGCCCGAGCATGAGCTACGTCGTCGCCGTAGCGGGGCCCAGCGGCGGCGGCAAGACGTCGGTGGTGCGCGGCCTGGTCGAGCAGCTGGGCGACGCGAGCGCGATTTACATGGACAGCTACGAGCGCATGACGCGCGAGCCGATCGGCAACGTCAGGCTGTGGACGGAGCGCGGCGCAGACGTCGAGGAGCTGCCGGTTCCTTTGCTGGCTGAGCACCTACGGCGGCTCAAGCGCGGCGAGACCGTGGTCGAACCGGCCGGGCAGACCGCGATCGTGCCGCGCAAGTACATCCTGTTCGAAACGCAGTTCGGGCGTGTGCACCGGGCGACCGGCGCACAGATCGACCTGCTGGTCTGGGTCGACACGCCGCTCGAGATCGCGCTGGCGCGCCGGCTGAAGGCTTTCTGCGCGGAGGCCTTGCGCGCGGCGCGCGCCGGCGGCGCGTGGGAGCGGATCGAGTGGCTGGACGCCTACCTGGCGAATTATCTCTCGCTGGTGAGGCGCCTCCTGCTGCTCCAGTCCGAGAGGGTCCGCCCGCACGCGGACGTGGTCGTGGACGGCAGCGGCGGGCTCGACGCAATCGTGCGCCAGCTGCGCGACCAGATCCTCGAGCGCATGCCCTGACCGCATGGAAGACGGGCGCGACAGTCTGGCGATCGCACGCCGGCTCTCCCAATCCGAGGCGCTGCTGGTGGCGAGCGTCGCCGAGCACCGGCGCGGCAATCAGGAGCGGGCGCACGAACTGGTGCAGGATGCCCTCGCGATCGATCCGCGCCTGTTCGAGGCGCTCGTGCACCGGGGCGTCGTGCTAGGCGCGCTGCGGCGCCCCGAGGAAGCGCTCGCGAGCTATGACGCGGCACTGGCGCTGCGGCCGGATTCGGTCGACGTCCTGTACAACCGCGGCAGCGTGCTGCAGTCTCAGCGCCGTCACACGCAGGCGCTGGAGAGCTACGAGCGTGTGCTCGCCATCCGTGCCGACGACGCCGAGGCGCTCAACAACTGCGGCGTGTGCCTGCTCGAGACCGAGCGTCCGGCCGAGGCGCTGGCGAGATTCGAGCGCGCGCTGGCCGTGCGGCCCGCCTATGCCGAGGCGCTGAACAATCGCGGCAACGCCCTGCAGGGGCTCGACCGCCATGCCGAAGCGCTGGCGAACTACGGCAAGGCGCTCGCGCTGCGTCCCGACCATCCGGAAACCCTGAATAATCGCGGCAACGCCCTGCGTGCCCTGGGGCGATATCAGGAGGCGCTCGCGAGCTTCGATCGCGCGCTCGCGATCCAGCCGGCTTATCCGGCAGCGCTCGGCAACAGCAGCGGCGCGCTGCTGGCGCTGGGACAGCTCGACACGGCGCTGGCGAGCTGCGACCGGGCGCTGGCGCTGCAGCCGGATTTCTGCGAAGCGCTGTTCGGCCGCGCCAAGGTGCTCGGCGCGATGGGGCGCAACGCGGAGGCGCTCGCCTGCTGCGAGCGCGCGCTGGCGATCCGGCCGCGCGACGCCCAGCTGCTCGATGCGCGCGGCCGCGCGCTGAGCGCAATGGGCCGGCACGATGAGGCGCTCGCGAGCTATAACGCGGCGCTCGAGGCGGTTCCCGGGGACGCGGAGGCGCGATGGCACCGCGACCTTGCGGCGCGCCGGCTCGTGCTGCCGCAGGGCGTCCGGCGTGCGCTTGCGCTCTGGAGCGAGGGCGGGACGGCGCACGCCGAGCGCTTTTGCCGGGAGGTCCTCGAGGCCGACCCCGGCCAGCTCGATGCGCTGCTGCTGCTGGCGGCGCTGCGCCACGAGCAGCAGGCGCTCGACGAGGCGCTCGATTTGCTCACGCGCGCACTGGCGGTCCAGCCGCGTTGCCTCGAGGCGCTGGTCCATCAGGGGGCTCTGCTGCTCGCGCTCGGCCGCCCGCAGGATGCGCTGGCGAGCTGCGAGCGCGCGTTGGCGATTCGGCCGCACGCGAGCGCCGCGATGCAGCTACGCGGCAAGGCGCTGCTGGCCATGGAGCGCCACGCCGAGGCGCTGGCGAGCTTCGAGCGCGCGCTCGCGATCCGGCCGCAGTTCGCCGAGGCCCTGAACGGCCGCGGCGACGCGCTGCGCGCCTTGGACCGCGACCGGGAGGCGCTGCAAAGCTACCGCGAGGCGCTCTCGGTGCAGCCGGACAACGCGCAAGCGCTGCGCAACCGCGATGTCGCGGTGAGCGGGATGCTGGAGGACGCCGAATCGGCGAAAGCGCAGGATCGGGTCCCGGCCGCACGGGCTTCATCGGCGGAGGCGCATTGCATCCGCGGACACGCGCTCGATGCATTGGGGCGGCTCGACGAGGCGGCGGCCAGCTACGAATGCGCGCTCGCGATCCGGCCGCAACACGTCGAGTCTCTCAATAACCTCGGCTACGTGCTGTGCAAGCTGGGGCGTACGGCCGAAGCGCTGAGCGCCTACGAGAAGGCGCTGTCGCTGCGGCCTGGGGACGCGGAAACGCATCTGAACCTGGCCTTCGCGCGCCTCGAAACGGGCGATTACGAGCGGGGATGGGCGGAATACGAGTGGCGCTGGGAAGCGCTCCACGCCAAGCTGCCGAGCCTTGCCGCCGACAAGCCGCTCTGGCTCGGGCAGCAAGACATCGCCGGCAAGACCGTGATCGTGTTCGCCGAGCAGGGCTTCGGGGACACGATCCAGATGGCGCGCTACCTGCCGCTGCTCGCGGCGCGCGGCGCACGCGTCGCGCTCGCCTGCCATGGATCGCTCGCGCAACTGCTGCGCACGGCGGCCGGCGTCGACACGGTGTTCAACAGCCAGGAACCGCCGCTTGCATTCGACTATCACATTCCGATCATGAGCCTGCCGCGGGCCTTCGGAACCGTGCTCGCGACCATTCCGCCGCAGGTGCCGTACCTGCATCCTGCGCGGCGCGAGGCCGACGCCTGGCGCGACCGGCTCGCGCCGTTTGCGGCGCAGCGCAAGATCGGGCTGGTCTGGGCAGGCAATCCGATGCACAAGCGGGACCGGGTGAGGTCGATTCCGGGCGAGCTGCTCGAGCCGCTGCTCGCGTCGACCGAGGCTGCATTCTTCAGCCTGCAAAAGGGCGATGCAGCCAAGTCGCTTGCCGCGTTCGACCCGAGCGCCGAACGGGTCGTCGACTACTGCGCCGAGCTCGACAGCTTCGCCCACACCGCCGCGCTGATCGACGCGCTCGACCTGGTGATTACGGTCGATACCGCGGTGGCGCACCTGGCGGGCGCGTTGGGCAAACCGGTGTGGATTCTGCTGCCGTTCGCGCCCGACTGGCGCTGGATGAGGAGCCGCGAGGACAGTCCCTGGTACCCGAGCGCGCGCCTGTTCAGGCAGCCCGAGGCCGGCGACTGGGACAGCGTGCTGCGGCGGGTAGCCGACGAACTGCGCGCCTACGACCCGCGCAGCCGCCGGTAGCGCCGCAGCAGCGCCGCGGTCGAGCTGTCGTGCTGCGCGGCGTCCGCCTCGGGGCCGTGCAGCTCGCCCGCGATGCGCTGCGCCAGGACCTTGCCCAGCTCGACGCCCCACTGGTCGAACGAGTCGATGTCCCACACCGCGCCCTGGGTAAAAACGCTGTGCTCGTAGAGCGCGATCAGGCAGCCCAGCGTGCGCGGCGTGAGCAGCTCGGCAAGGATGGTGTTGCTCGGGCGGTTGCCTTCGAAGCCGCGCTGCGGCGCCTTCGGATCGGCCGGCCGGCCGAAGGCGAGCGCTTCGGCCTGGGCGAACATGTTCGCCATCAGCAGATCGTGGTGGCCCTCAAGCGGGTTGAGCGGCCGGCAGAAGCCGATGAAGTCGCACGGCACCAGGCGCGTGCCCTGGTGCAGCATCTGGTAGAACGAGTGCTGGCCGTTGCTGCCGGGCTCGCCCCACACCACGGGCGAGGTCTGGTAGTCGATGCGCGCCCCGTCCAGGGTCACCTGCTTGCCGTTCGACTCCATCACCAGCTGCTGCAGGTAGGCCGGCAGGCGCGCCAGGTACTGCTCGTAGGGCAGCACCGCCGTGCTTTGCGCGCCGAAGAACTCGTTGGTCCAGAGCGCGATCAGCCCCATCAGCACCGGCAGGTTCTTCTCCAGCGGCGCGCTGCGGAAGTGCCGATCCATGGAATGGAATCCCGTCAGCATGGCGCGGAAATTCTCCGCCCCGATCGAAATCATGAGCGACAGGCCGACCGCGGAGCAAAGCGAATAGCGCCCCCCGACCCAGTCCCAGAAGCCGAACATGTTGGCCGGATCGATGCCGAATTTCGATACCTCGTCGGCGTTGGTCGAGACCGCGACGAAGTGGCGCCGCACCGCCTTGTCGTCGCGCAGTGCGGCGAGGCTCCAGGCGCGCGCGCTGCGCGCATTGGTCAGCGTCTCGAGGGTGGTGAAGGTCTTGGAGCAGACGATGAACAGGGTCTCGGCCGGGTCGAGCTCGCGCGTCGCCTCGGCGAAGTCGGTGCCGTCGACGTTGGAGACGAAGCGGAAGATCATCTCGCGCGCGCCGTAGTGGCGCAGCGCCTGGCAGGCCATCGCCGGCCCGAGGTCCGAGCCGCCGATGCCGATGTTGATCACGTTGCGGATGCGCTTGCCGCTGTGGCCGAGCCAGCGCCCCTCGCGCACTCCGGCGCCGAAAGCCGCCATGCGCTCGAGCACTGCGTGCACTTCGGGCACCACGTCCTGGCCGTCGACCACGATCGACTCGCCGGCCGGTGCGCGCAGCGCGACGTGCAGCACCGGGCGGTCCTCGCTGCGGTTGATCCTCTCGCCGCGGAACATGGCCTCGATGCGGGATCTCAGGCCGCGCGCCTCGGCCAGCTTGAGCAGCAGGCGCAGGGTCTCGTCGCTGACGCGGTTCTTCGAATAGTCGAGATAGATCCCGTCGGCCTCGGCAACGAGGCGCTCGCCGCGGCCGGGATCGTCGGCGAACAGCTTGCCCAGATGCACGCCGCTCATTTCGCGTGCGTGCTCGGCGAGCGCTTGCCAGGCCGGATCCTTCTTCAGCGGCGAGTTCATGTCGTTTCTCCTTGCGTGAGGATACCCAGATCTGCCAGTGCGCGGTCCATCAGCACCTCCCAGCCGCGGTTCGCGGCCGGGCTGGCCGGGCTCGGATGCGGCACGCTGCCGAACCCGACGCCGCTGCCGGCGAGCGCGGCCGCGGCACGCCCGGCTGCGAAGCGTCCAATTCCGACCACGTGCGCGGGGCGCAGTTCCGCGACGTTCGCGCGCAGCGCGCGGTCGCAGGCCGCGAACAGGCGCTCGCGCTCGGCGCGCGGCAGCTTGTCGGGCGTCAGGTTGCGTCCGCTTGCCTCCATGAACGCGAGCGGACAGTAGTTGACGACAAGAAAGCGCGCGAAGAAGCGCTGCGGAGTGCCGAACCTCGCGCGCGCCCAACCCCACAGCCTGCGCCCGCTCACCTCGCCGCGCGTGCAGGCGAAGCCCTGCACCGGGCGCTTCGGGTGCTCGCGCGCCGGGTGGTTCACCTTCGCCTCGATGCCGAGCCAGCCGCGCACCATGCCGGCGTCGCCGAACGGAACCCCGGTCTGCGCCATGCCGAACGGCCCCGGGTTCATCCCCAGCAGCACGACTTCGCGCGGGCCCTTACCGTAGCGCTCGAGATACTCGCGCTGCGCCGCCCAGGCGTAATCCAGGGGGTCATAGACGTAGGCCACCGGCGGCGCGAAGCGAAGCGCCTCGAGCTCCTGGCGCAATGCGAGGGTCGTCTCGACGAGCCCCATCTCAGGCGCTGCGCGCCATGGCGCGGCGGCGCCGCTCGAGCCACCAGCCCGCCTGCACCGGCCAGGACTCGAACTCGTCCTGCAGCCCGAGCGCGCCTTGCGCGTGCAGCGCCCAGCTCGGGTCGACCAGCGCCTCGCGCCGCACGCGCTCGGCGTAGGGCACCTGGAAGCCGGGGCTGCACTTGACCCGCGCCGCGGTGGCCGACCCGGCGAGGCCGCCCGAGGAGCAGTCGATGACGTCCACGCCGCGCAGCGCGACGGGCGTGAACAAGCGGGGCTTTTCAGCCATGGGGCACCTCTGCCTCGGGGATGGGCGGGAGTTTATCGTGGTTCCATTTAGAATGTCGGCGATGGAGCGGAAATCCGAAGCGCCCGACGCGAGCGTGACGATCAAGGTGTGGGACGTGCCGGTGCGGCTGTTCCACTGGCTGCTGGTCGCACTGGTCACCGTGTCGGTGAGCACCGGCTACCTGGGCGGCAATGCGATGCGCTGGCACGTGTGGTCGGGCTGCGCGATCCTCGCGCCGCGCTCCTGAGCTTCTAGCCTGCTACTTGCTGCGAGAAGGATGAGACCGCTTATTCTGCGCCGGGTTCGCGAAGTAACATGTGGTGGGCGGTACTGGGATCGAACCAGTGACTTCCACCGTGTGAAGGTGGCACTCTACCGCTGAGTTAACCGCCCCGCCTGGGGAGGGCGAATTTTAAGCGCCCGCGCCGGGCGCGGCAAGTCGCAAGGGCCTGTCAACCGGAAAGGCATGAGATGACAGCAGGCACGCCGAGTTTGCTCATCTGCAAATACTGCGACACGGTTTACCGCCGCCGCGCGCTCGCCGCGGGCGAGGTGGCGCGCTGCCGGCGCTGCAAGGCCGAGCTCGAGCGCCACACCCTGCTGGGCGCGGAGCCGCTGCTGGCGCTGGTGGTGACGGCGATCATTGTTTTCGTGCAGGCGAACGTCTGGCCGATCGTCACGCTGGAGCTCAACGGGCAGCAGGTTTCAAGCACGCTGTGGGGCGTCATCCTGGCGATGTGGCGCGACTATTCGCTGGCGGTCGCGATGCTGGTGGCGGGCACGCTGTTCTTCTTTCCGATCTTCCGCATGCTGCTGCTGGGCTGGCTGCTCTGGCATGCGCGGCGCCGGCAACGCGCCCCGGGCTTCCGCGCTGCGATGGTGGCGCTGCATTATCTCGGGCCGTGGACCATGAGCGAGGTGTTCGTGCTCGGGGTGCTGGTGTCCATCGTCAAGGTGCGCGCCTACTTCGACGTCAGTCCGGACGCCGGCATCTACGCCTATGCCGCGCTCATGCTGCTGATCACCCTGCTCTCCGGGATCGACCTGCGCCGCTTGTGGCACCTTGGCGAGGAGCGTGCGTGAGCACGCTGCCGCGCGCGCACTCGCTCGGCCTGGTCGGTTGCCGGGTGTGCGGCCTGGTCTGCCGGGAACGATCTGGACCCGATGCGGCCTGTCCGCGCTGCTTCTCCAGGCTGCAGCGGCGCAAAGCCGCCAGCGTGCAGCGGACCTGGGCGCTGCTGATTGCGGCCTTCATCCTGTACGTTCCCGCCAACGTGGTTCCGATCATGCGCACCGCGAGCCTGGGCGATGTCGACGACAATACGATCCTCAGCGGCGTGGTCCAGCTGTGGCTCAATGGCTCGCCCGGGCTGGCGGTCATCGTGTTCAGTGCGAGTATCGTGGTGCCGGTGATGAAATTCCTGGTGCTCGGGATGCTGCTGATCAGTTCGCAGCGCGGCAGCAGCTGGGCGCGGCCCCAGCGCGCAATGCTGTTCAGGGCGATCGAGTTCATCGGCTACTGGTCGACGCTGGATGTATTCGTGGTAGCGCTGCTGACGGCGCTGGTGCAGTTCGGGATTTTCAGCCTGGTGGAGCCGCTGCCGGGAGTGATGTTCTTCGGCCTGTCGGTGGTGTTGACCATGCTGGCCTCGATGAGCTTTGATCCGCGTCTGATCTGGGATGGCAGGCAAGCCGATGGCTGACGAGCAACTACCGCTCCCCGGCGGCGAGCTGCCCGAGCCGGTGACGGTGCGCCCGCGCGTCAACGTGGCGCTGATCTGGCTGGTGCCCGCGCTGGCCGCGCTGGTGGCGTTGTCGCTGGTGGTGAGCGACTGGCTGCAATCGGGACCCACGATCGCGATCAGTTTTCTCAGTGCCGAAGGTCTGGCGGCCGGCAAGACGCCGGTCAAGTACAAGAGCGTAGTGATCGGCAAGGTGAACCGCATCGTGTTGAGCGCCGACCGCAGCCATGTCCTGGTGCAGGTTGCACTGGAAAAGAGCGCCGAGGGCTTCGCTACCGCGGACGCCCGCTACTGGGTGGTGCGGCCCCGGATCGGCCTGGGCGGCGTATCGGGAGTGAGTACGCTCCTGTCCGGGGCTTACATCGGCGCCGATGTGGGCCGCTCGAAGCAGCGCAAGGACGAATTCAGCGGCCTGGAATCGCCGCCAGGCGTCCTGCACGACGCGCAAGGCAGCAGTTTCACCCTGAAAAGCGACGACCTCGGTTCGCTCGATATCGGCTCGCCCGTGTACTACCGCCGCATCCCGGTCGGTCAGGTGGTTTCCTACCGGCTCAACGAGGACGGCAAAGGCGTTTCGCTGCAGATCTTCGTCGATCGGCCCAACGACAAGTTCGTCGGCCCCGATACCCGCTTCTGGAACGCGAGCGGGGTGGACGTCTCGCTCGGCGCCGACGGCCTCAAGGTGAACAGCGAGTCGCTCGCCACGGTGCTGGCAGGCGGGGTGGCATTCATGGATCCGCCCGGATCGCACGACAGCGGCCCGGCGCCGGAAAATGCGAGCTTCAGGCTGTTTGCGGACCGGGCCAGCGCGATGATGCCGCCGGACGGCCCGCTGCGCCGCGTGCGCATGCGCTTCGACCAGTCCCTGCGCGGCCTGGCGCTGAATGCGCCGGTGGAATTCCTCGGCATCGATATCGGCAAGGTCGTCTCGATGAACCTCGATTACGATCCCAAGCGGCAGCGTTTTGCGCTCGATGTCGGCGCAGTGGTGTATCCGGAACGCCTCGGCGGCGCGTACCGGAAGCTTGGCGCTGCGTCTCGCACCGGAGGCAGGCCGGTCGGCGCGGCACCGATCATCGGCATGCTCGTCACGCGCGGGCTGCGCGCCCAGGCGCGGGTCGGAAATCTGCTGACCGGGCAGCTCTATATAGCGCTCGATTTCCCGCCCGACGCGCCGCCGGCGAGCTTCGATGCGAAGGCCGACCCGTCCGAGATTCCCACCATGCCGGGCAGCTTCGACCGGCTGCAGCAGCAGCTGGCGGATATCGTGAACGAGGTTCACAAGCTGCCGCTCGAGAGCATCGGGCGCCATCTCGATCAATCGCTTGTCGAGCTGGACCGGACGCTTAAACAGGTAAACGACAAGCTGCTGCCGCAGGTCCACGACAGCGTGTTGCCCGACATCCGCAGGACTCTGGAAGCTGCGCAGCGCACGCTGGGCAACGCCGATCGAACGCTCGGCAACGCCGATCGCGCGCTTGGCAGCGCCGATCGTGCGCTGTCCGCCGATTCGCCGCTGCAGCAGAATCTGGACCGGACGCTGGAGCAGTTGCAGCGCAGCGCGCGTTCGCTGCGTGCGCTGACCGATTACCTCGGCGCCCATCCGGAGGCGCTGATCCGCGGTCGCCAGGCGGATCAGGCGCCGCCGCAACGGAGAGAACCATGACCGGCTTTCGTCGGCTGGCGGTGGCCGCGCTCGGGCTCGCGCTCGCCGGCTGCGCTTCGGCGCCGATTCATTACTACACGCTCGTGGCGCCGGCCGGCGCGCTGCCGATCGCCGCGCCGGCCGCGCCAACCCAGTTCGAGCTGCTGCCGGTCGGCATCCCGGCGCAGGCCGACCGGCCGCAACTGCTGGTGCGTCGCGGCGCGCAGGATGTGGTGCCGCTCGAGGGCGAGCGCTGGATCGCGCCGCTCGCGGACGAGGCGCGCGCCGCGCTGGCGGCGGACCTAGCGCGCGAGCTGAACGCCGAGGACGCGAGCGGGATGCCCGCCGGGGGTCGGCTGCGGCTTCGGATCAGGGTCGATCTGCGGCGCTTCGATTCGGTTCCCGGCGCCTACGCCCTGATCGAGGCGACCTGGAGCGTGAGCGCCCTGGCGGGAAGACCCGCGGCGACCGGCAGCGCCGTGATCCGGGAGAGCGTCGGCGCCGGCTACGACGCGCTGGTGCAGGGCCATCAGCGGGCGCTCGCGCGGCTGGCGGCCGAAATCGCTGCCACGGCCAGGTCGGTCGCGGGCGGGCAGGGGCGCTAGTGCCCGAATTTCATTCCCAGAGGGCGCGATAGTGATTTTCCGGCAGCTGTTCGACCCGCAGTCTTCGACCTACACCTACTTGCTTGCCGACCCGGCTACGCGCGAGGCGCTGCTGATCGACCCGGTGTTCGAGCACGCGCAGCGCGACGCGGCACTCATCGCCGAGCTCGGGCTCACGCTGGCGTGGACGATCGAGACCCACGTGCACGCCGACCACGTCACGGGCGCCTGGCTGCTGCATCGCCGTCTGGGCAGCCGCATCGCGGTCGCCCGGCAGGGCGGAGCGCGGGGCGCGGACCGCACTCTCGAGGCCGCAGAGTCGATCGCCATCGGCGCGCGCCAGCTGCAGGTGCGCGCCACGCCGGGCCATACCAGCGGCTGCCTGAGCTACGTGCTCGATGACCGGTCGATGGCGTTCACCGGCGACGCGCTGCTGATCCGCGGCTGCGGCCGCACCGATTTCCAGCACGGCAGCGCGAGCGCCCTGTACCGCTCGGTGCATGAGCAGCTGTTCTCGCTGCCCGAGAATTGCCTGGTCTACCCGGCGCACGACTACCGCGGCCTGACCGCGTCGAGCATCGGGGAGGAGAAGCGCTTCAATCCGCGCCTCGGCGGCGACGCCGGCGAAGGCGATTTTGCCGGCTATATGGACAACCTCGGGTTGGCGCACCCGATGCAGATGGACGTCGCCGTTCCGGCCAATCTGAAATGCGGCCGGCCGGAGGACGACGCGGGGCTCGGCCGCGAGCCCAAATGGGCGCCGCTCACCTACACTTTCGCCGGCATCTGGGAACTTCCTCCCGAGTGGCTCGAGGAGCACCTGCGCGAGGTGCAGATCGTCGACGTGCGCGAGCCCGGCGAGTTCGAAGGCGCGCTGGGCCACATTCCCGGCGCGCGCCTGATCCCCCTGGGCCGGTTCGCCGAAGGCGGGGTGGTCCTTGCCAAGGACCGGCCGGTGGTCACGGTTTGCCGCTCGGGTACGCGCTCGGCGCAGGCCAGCGTGCTGCTGCGCAAATCCGGCTTCGACCAGGTCGCCAATCTCGCCGGCGGCATGCTGCGCTGGCGCTCGCAGCGATACCTGGTCGAGGGCGCGGCCGACTAGCCCACATGGATCTTTCGCACTGGATCGAGCGGCACGCGCAGTTCGCGCCGGGCGCAGCCGCGATCCGGTTCGAAGGCCGGGAGATCGGCTATGCCGAGCTCGCGCAGCGCGTGCGGTACGCGGCGGCGGCGCTGGCCGGGCTCGGCGTGGGGCGCGGCGACGCGGTCGCCTATCTTGGGCTCAATCACCCCGCGGCACTGGTGCTGCTGTTCGCCTGCGCGCGCCTGGGTGCGATGTTCGCGCCGCTCAACTGGCGCCTGGCGCCGCCCGAGCACGCGCGCGTGCTGGCCGATTTCCAGCCGCGCGTCGTGTTCCGCGAGACGGCGTTCGCGGAGCACGTGCGCGCGTTCAACGGCGTTCCGGTTTCATTGCTGGACCGTGCCGACGCCGAACCGCCGGCGGCGGCAGGCGACGAGGAATCGCCGCTGCTGCTGTGCTACACCTCGGGCTCGACCGGCGCGCCCAAGGGCGTGGTGCTGACGCAGCGCGCGCTGGCGTGGAACGCGGTCAACGGCGCGCATATGCACGACCTCACCAGCGCCGACCGGGTGCTGACCACGCTGCCGCTGTTTCACGTCGGCGGGCTCAACATCCAGACCACCCCTGCGCTGCACGCGGGCGCAAGCGTCACGCTGCACGCCAAGTTCGATCCGCTGGCGACGCTCGAGGCCATCGAGCGCGAGCGCATCACGCTCACGGTGCTGGTGCCGGCGCAGCTCGAGGCGCTGATGGCGCTGCCGCGTTGGGAGCGCGCCGACCTGTCGAGCCTGCGCATGATCACCACCGGCTCGACCATCGTGTCGGAAGCGTTCGTGCGCAAGGCGAGCGCGCGCGGAGTGCCGGTGATCCAGGTCTACGGCTCGACCGAGACCTGTCCGATCGCGAGCTACGTGCGGGCCGCGGACGCGCTGCGCAAGGCCGGATCGGCGGGCGTGCCGGCCCTGCACTGCGAGGTCAAGGTGGTGGACAAGGCGGGAAACGAGCTGCCCGCGGGCCGCGACGGCGAGATCCTCGTGCGCGGGCCGAACCTGGCCGCGGGCTACTGGAATACGCCGGCCGAGACCGCGCAGGCGTTCGCGCACGGCTGGTACCGCTCGGGCGACCTGGGCCACTTCGACCACGAGGGGCATCTCTACGTGGTGGCGCGCAGCAAGGACGTGATCATCTCCGGCGGCGAAAACATCTATCCCGCGGAGATCGAGAACGTGCTGCTCGACTGTCCGGCGGTGGCCGAGGCCTGCGTGATCGGCCAGCCCGATGCGCGCTGGGGCGAGGCGGCGGTGGCCGCGGTGGTGCTGAAGTCCGGCTGCCGGCTGAGCGAAGCCGAAGCGCTGGCGCTGTTTCAGGGGCGCATCGCGCGCTACAAGCATCCGCGCGAAGTGCGCTTCGTCGAGGCGCTGCCGCGCAGCGCGCTCGGCAAGGTGCGCAAGGACGCGCTGCGCGAGGCGCTCAGCCCATGAAGCCGGGCAGCAGGAGCGAGATCGCGGGGAAAGCGACCAGCAGCGAGAGGCGAAAGAAGTCGGCCACGATGAACGGCAGCACGCCGCGGAACACCGTGCTGGTGGGCACCTCGGGCAATAGCGTGCGCAGTACGAACACGTTCATCCCGACCGGCGGCGTGATCAGGCTGATCTCGGTCACCACCACCACGATCACGCCGAACCACACCAGGTCGTAGCCCAGGTGCTGCACCAGCGGGTAGAACACCGGCACGGTGAGCAGGATCATCGAGATGCTCTCCAGCACGCAGCCGAGCACGATGTAGACCAGGCAGATCGCCGCGATGACCGTC
>JBOIFB010000026.1:0-18153 GCA_050741415.1 Burkholderiales bacterium
CGGTAGGACAGCGAAAGCCCGGCCGCGTGCACGCGATCGACGCGGCCGGGCGTCGCCGCGGCCGCGAGCCCCGGGTCTCCCAGGTAGTCCAGCACGCTCGATTCGAGGCTCGCCCCAAGCTCCGTCTTGTCGCTCAGCCTGAGGCTCGGGCGCAGCGTCACTCCCTTGACGAGGACGAAGTTGCTACGCACGTCCTCGTAGGCGCTGATGTCGCGCTGGACGATCGCGCGCAGCGACAGCTTGCCGGTCGGCTTCCAGTCGTATTCGGCGCGCGCGATCGCGCCGCTGAAGTCGCGCTGCGGCAGCTCGGCATAGCGCCGGCTGACCTGGCCGATGCGCGCGCCGAGGTGCGAGGCGCCGCTGAGCGTCCAGTCCGCGACCAGGTCGGCGCCGGCCTGCCGGTACGCGTAGTCGACCAGGCTCGTGCCGACGGACTCGAGGTTCGGGAAGCGCCCGTCCTCGGCGTGCACTCTCAGTCCGAGCGAGTTGTTCGCCCGGCTGACGTAGCTCAGGGTGCTCTCGCCGCCCGTGATCTCGATGTCGCTGCTGCGATACGCCGGATCGCGGTTCGACTGCTCGAGCCTGCTCAGGCCGGCCTGAACCCGCCAGCGCGGCGCAAGACCGTAATTCGCGTCCCAGAACGTGGTGCGGGTATCGAGCACGTCGGGCGTTCTGGCCTGAATGAAGGCGAACGACGCCAGGGCCGTGGTCTCGGTATGGCCCAGCCGTCCCTGCAGCCGGTCGCCCAGCTGCCACAGCCAGGTCGCGTGCAGGTCGCGACCGGTGAAGCTCGCGTCCGTGAACCGCTGGTAGCGGGTGTCGTTCCACGCGACCCCGGCGCGCAGGCGCTGGCGGCTCAGCGGCAGGTTCAGATCGAAGCCGAGCGAAGTCGTGCGGTAGATGTCCCCTTTCGAGGTCGATCCGATCGCGGCCGCGGGATCGAGATCCTTCGAGATGCGGAACACGTTGTCGTCGTAGCCGATTTTCGCTTCGACGAACGGCGTGAAGCGGCCATTGTCGAGCGCAAGTGCGTCGATCGGACCGGCAAGGAGCCCGGCCGCGGCGAGCGCGCAAGCCAGCCCCGGCGCGCGCGCCATTACGTCATCAGACGGCGACGGGCGATGGCGGCCGCGCAGAGCAGGCCTACCAGGAACAATGCGGAGCCGTCCGGCTCCTGCGCATGCTGCGCGCCCGCGTCGGGCACGATCCGGTACGAGACCCGCAACGCGGCGTCTTGCCGCGGATCGGCGCGGGCGACGACCTGACGCGCCGGCGGCGCGCCGGCTTGTTCAGTCGCCGAATCGGGCTTCCACGCCGGGCCGGTGCGCCGGTCCAGGGAGGAGGGGGAGAAGGCGCCGGCCCCGGCCGGCGGGAAGCCAGAAGAAGAAGTCGGGAGCGGGCCGACGGCTTCGGGAGCGATCGAAGCGCCGGCGCCGGCGGGCGCCGCCGCGAGCGCGAGCGCAAGGACGGCCATCGTCAATCCCGGTTTCACGGCGACACCTCCGCTGCATCGATATCTCATTGAGCGTCATCATGCGGTGTCGACGTGACAACGGCTTGCGCGCGGCGCGGCGCCACAATAGGTCATTGGAACTAGGGCCGCAGCGGGCAGGCCGCATCACGCTCATATGCTCAGGATGCGCAGCGCCAGCGCCTTGCTCACCGCCTGGGTGCGGTTCTGGACGTTCAGCTTGCGCAGGATCTTCTGCACGTGATTCTTCACCGTCAGGGAGCTGATTCCCAGGATCATCCCGATTTCGATGTTGCTCTTGCCGGCCCGGACCCATTTCATGATCTCCTGCTCGCGCGCGGTGAGCAGGCGGGACTGTTGCGGGCGCTCCGCCGGCCCGGTGGGCGACTGGTGCACCCGGGTGCGTACCAGCGCCTGGTGCAGAAACGGAACGATCAGCTCGAGCAGCAAGGCCTGCCGGGGACCGGCGCTGCCCGCGCGGCAGGCGAAGACGAACAGGCTGGCGGGCTTGCCGTAGATGTCGTAAGTGCCGTGCGCGATCAGGCTCGCGGTTCCGATCCGGGCGAGCTCGCGCCCGAGCGGGCTGTCCGCCAAGGGCCCGGTGGCCTGCAGCTCGACGCTCACCGGGCGGAACAGCGAATCCTCCCAGTCCTTGATGATGCGCGGCAGCACCTGCGTGTCGCGATGGATCAATTCCCCGACGGGTGCCGGGTCCACGTCCGGCGCGGCGAAGCTTTCCACTTGCAGCGAGGCCGGATCGCTGCCGTACAGCGCGCAGATCAGCAGCTCGTGCCTGACCAGGTTCTGCAGCACGCCCTGGGTCCAGGCGAAGAACTGGTGGCGCGCGTACACGTGCAGCGCGGCATCCATGTTGAGCATGAGCGACTCGCGCTCCAGCGGCTCGAGCAGCATTGCGTCGCCCGCGCCCTGCGCCGCCGCAGGCGACGCACTGGCACGCGACGGTGGCGGGTGTTCCATGGTGAACTCGCACGCGCCTGCTTGCTGCATCGGCGCTACCTCCTCGCTCGTCAATCGATCGACGCGCCCAATCTGGGCGCGCCATGTTAAGAACAGATTAAGCGGGCGAATTCGGCAGGACGGGCGTCGCTTCGGCCGCAAACCGTTGTTCCGGCTCGATATTCTCGCAGCGGGCAGACTAGTCCGCTGGAGCTACTGCGCTGCGGAGGCCGCTTCATCACCTGCGCGCGGCGGGACCGGTAGCCTGCGGCCGAATGACGCGCAATCAATCCGCTTCGCCGCCGGCGCAGCAGCCTTGGAGCGCGGCCGACGACGGCCGCGCCGGACGCGGCCTGCTCGGGCGCCAGCTCGATGCGGCCACGCTGGTGCAGGTGGCCGTCGATCCCATGCTGACGGTCGGCGCGCTGCTCGCCAGCCTGGTCGCATACGGCGTGCGGTTCAGCGGGCCGTATCTGATCCTTTGCCTCATCGTGTTCTCGCTCACCTTCCCGGGCCGCGCGCCGAAGGCGACCAGCGCCCGCGCGCTCGCCGGCGAGATCCTGCTCGGCTGGTCGGCGCTGGTCGCGCTGCTGCTGCTCATCGGCTGGGCGACGCAAACGCTCGCCGCGGTCGATCAGAGAGTGCTCGTCGCCTGGGCGCTCGCAACGCCCGCGCTGCGCTTCGCCGCGCAGCTCGCGATGCCGGCGGTGCTGCCGCGCATCTTCTCGGCCGAGGGCGTGCGGCGCATGGCGGTGATCGCCGGCGGCGGCGAGCTCGGGCAGGCGCTGGCCGAGCGCATCCGGCGCGCGCCCCATCTCGGGATCGGGGTATCCGGTTTTTTCGACGATCGCGAGCCGGCGCGCGTCGGCGACCCGGATCCCGGCGCGATTCTCGGCACGCTGGCCGAGCTGCCGGGCTACGTCAAGACCCATCGCGTGGACCTGATCTACATCACCCTGCCGATGGCCTCGCAGCCGCGCCTGCTGGGCCTGCTCGACGCGCTGCACGACACCACCGCATCGATCTACTTCGTGCCCGACATCTTCGTCTTCGATCTGATCCAGGCGCGCATGGACACGATCGGCGGAATGCCGGTCCTGGCGGTATGCGAAAGCCCGTTCCACGGTCTGAACGGCCTGATCAAGCGCGCGAGCGACGTCGTTCTCGCCGCGGCGATCCTGCTGCTGATCTCGCCGCTGATGGCCGCGATCGCGCTCGGCGTGAAGGCGACCTCCGCCGGCCCGGTGCTGTTCAGGCAGCGCCGCTACGGGCTCGACGGACGGGAGATCGTGGTCTACAAGTTCCGTTCCATGACGGTGGCCGAGGACGGCGCGGCGATCCGCCAGGCGACGCGCGAGGACCCGCGCGTCACGCCGTTCGGCGCCTGGCTGCGACGCTACTCGCTGGACGAATTGCCGCAGTTCATCAACGTGCTGCAGGGGCGAATGAGCGTCGTCGGGCCCCGTCCGCACGCCGTGGCCCACAACGAGCTGTACCGCGGGCTGATCAAGGGCTACATGATCCGCCACAAGGTCAAGCCCGGCATCACCGGCTGGGCGCAGGTGAACGGTCTGCGCGGCGAGACGGACGCGCTGGACAAGATGAGCAAGCGCATCGAGTTCGACCTGGCCTACCTGCGCGCCTGGTCGCTGCAGCTCGACCTGTGGATCGTGGCGAAGACCGCGCTCGTGATGTTCAGGCAGCCGAACGCCTACTGAGCGCGGCGGAAGCGGTAGCCGGTCCCGCGCACCGTGTCGATCAGGGCGTCGTGCCCGCCCGGCTGCAGCGCCTGCCTCAGGCGCCGGATGTGCACGTCCACGGTGCGCTCCTCGACGAACACGTGATCGCCCCAGACCTCGTCGAGCAGCTGGGCGCGGGTATAGACGCGCTCGGGATGGGTCATGAAGAAGTGCAGCATGCGAAACTCGGTCGCCAGCAGCTCGACATTGCGCCCCCCCGCGCTGACGCGGTGCAGCGCCGGATCCAGGATCAGGCCGCCGCTCTCGACCACCTCGTCGCTCAGCAGCGGAGCGCGGCGCCGGATCACGGCCTTGACCCGCGCGAGCAGCTCGCGGTGGGAGAACGGCTTGGTGATGTAGTCGTCCGCCCCGGCTTCGAGGCCGGTCACCTTGTCGTTTTCGTCCGAACGGCTGGTGAGCATGATGACGGGAATCTGCTTGGTGCGGGCGTTCGCGCGCAGCCGCCTGATGAAAGCCACCCCGCTCGTATCCGGCAGAATCCAGTCGAGCAGCACCAGGTCCGGCAGCGCATCGCGAATGTGGGCCTCGGCCTCGGGAACGCTCAGCGCGCGCATCACCCGGTGCCCCGCGCGCTCCAGGTTGGTCGCGATCAGCTTCTGCGTGAGCAGCTCGTCTTCGACTACCAGGATCGATCCGCCCATGGCCGTACTCTATATGAGCCGATGGCTCACCGCGTAGCGCACCAGCTCGGCGTTGTTCGCCAGGCCGAGCTTCTTCAGGATGCGGGCGCGGTAAGTGCTGATGGTGCTGGGGCTGAGGAAGATCTCTTCGGCGATCTCGTTGATGTGCTTGCCCGAGGCGAGCAGCCACATCACCTTGTATTCGCGGTCCGAGAGCGTGTCGTGCAGCGGCCTGTCGCGCCCGGTCGCAAGCTCCGAGGCCAGCTTTTCGGCGAACGCGGCGCTGACGTACTTGCCCCCTGCGACGACCTTGCGCAGCGCGCCGGTCAGCTCTTCGGTCGCGCTCTCCTTGTTGATGTAGCCCGCCCCCCCGGCCTTGAACACCTGCCCCGCGTGCACGTCCTCGGGCAGCATGCTGAGCACCAGCACCGGGCGGTCCGGGTGGCGCTGCCTGAGCTCCTTGACCAGCTCCGTTCCGCTGCAGCCCGGCATCGAGAAATCGACGATCGCGACGTCCCACTCGCGCCGGCCCTCGAGCGCGAGCAGGGCATCGCCGTTGGTCGCCTCGCCGACCACCTCCATGTCGTGCTCGGCGGCCAGGATCTCCTTCAGCCCCGCCCGCACGATAGGGTGATCGTCCGCGATCAGTATCCTCATGGCGGGGAAAGTCTACTGCACGGTGAGCGGAATGAACACTCTGGCCCGCGTTCCCCCGCCCTGCGCGCCGGCGATCTCGACCGTTCCGCCGAACTGAAGCGCGCGCTCGCGCATCCCCAGCAGCCCGAGCGAATCGCGGCTCGACACCGCCTCCGGATCGATTCCCTTGCCGTCGTCTTCGATCGTCAGCAGGAGGCCCCCGTCCTCGACCCGCAGCGCGACGTCGACCCGGGTCGCGTTCGCATGCCGCGCCACGTTGGTGAGCAGCTCCTGGAAGATGCGGAACGCCGCGATCGAGCGTTCCCCGTCCAGCTCCGGCGTCGCGTCGGGAAAGAGGGTGACGCAGCGCACGCCGGTGCGGCGCTGGAAGTCGCTCGCCTGCCACTCGATGGCGGGCAGCAGCCCCAGTTCGTCCAGTGCCTCCGGACGCAGCCCGGAGGCGATCCTGCGCACCGAGCGCACCGCGTCCTCGATGCGCGCGGAGGTCGCCTTCGCCCGCTCCGCGAGCGCGGCCTGCCCCGGTTCGAGCGCGTCCGCGATCCACTTGAGGTCCATCTTGAGCCCGGTCAGCACCTGCCCGAGCTCGTCGTGGATTTCGCGCGCGATCCGGCGCCACTCTTCCTCGCGCACATGCTGCAGGTGCGCCGCGAGCGCGCGCAGGTTCTCCTCGGAAGCCCTCGAACGCTCCTCGGCCTGCTTGCGCTCGGCGATTTCGCGCGTCAACTGGGCGTTCTTGCCGTGCAGGCTGACGAAAATCGAGATCTTGGATTTCAGGATTTCCGGCACCGGCGGCTTGACGATGTAGTCCACCGCGCCCGCTTCGTAGCCGCGCACGACCGAAGGCGCGTCCTCGTAGGCGCCGGTGAGGAAGATGATCGGCGTCTGGCGCGAGCGCTCGCGCTGCCTGATCAGCGCGGCAGCCTCGAAGCCGTCCACGCCCGGCATGCGCGCGTCCATCACGATCGCGGCGAAGTCCTGCCTGAGGACGCAGCGCAGCGCTTGCTCGCCCGAGTCCGCGAGCGTGACCTGCAAGCCCATGCCGGCAAGCAGCTCGCGCAATGCCATCCGGCTCTTCGGGTCGTCGTCGACGACCAGGATGCTGCCGAGCAACGAAGTCGCGCTCATTTCCCCTCCCGCCACCCGCTCGGCCGGCGGGTCCGCCCGCTCAAGTTGCATTATCGCATCGCCACGCCCCCCCAAAAAAAACCCCGGCAGGGGACCGGGGTTGCAGGCGCAATAGGGGGAGAGCGCCTGCGGGGGAAGGATTGCACGGGATTCAAACACTACGCGCTCGCGGTTCCGGAGCAGTGATTTGAGTTTCCGATCGCGTAGTCCATACGGATCATGCCGGCGCCTGCGTGTCGGCAATGCTCGATCGCCAAAGTGGCGACTGGTTCCTTTGGATCATGCCGAAAGCCTCGCATCATGTGCGCAAGAACTCGCGCTTCGCAGCGCGGTCCGTCGCTACGGATCCGCTTCATGTCTGCGGTTGAGCCGCAGCGCGGACTTGTCCCGGCTCGCGAGGAGGCTACGACAGGAAGTGCCGACGGAAAATGCGCCGCCCGCCGAGAATCGTGTTTCTTACCGCAGCGCTGGCGGCCTTGGCGCTGTGGGTCGTGGTCGACAGCCGATCTCGCAGCGGCTCGATCGTCGAGATGAGGCCTGCCGTTCTGCCCGCACGGCCCGCCCGGCAGGAAGCCTCGATCGCGAACGGCGACGGCGCGCGGCTCGAGCTTGCGCCGCGCGCCGCGCTGCGTCCGCTCGGCACGGATCCGTTCCGCCCGGAATCGTGGAGCGCGGCGGCGCAAGCGCCGCGGCGCAAGGCCGCCATCGTTGCGCCGCCGCTGCCGTTTCGCTACGTCGGACGCGTCTACCTGAACTCGGAGAGCATGGTCTTCATCAAGCGAGGCGCCAAACTGCTCGTGATCAGGAAGGGCGACACGCTGGACGGAAACTACCTGGTCGAATCCGTCGGCCAGACCGGGATCACTTTCCTGTACCGCCCTTCGGGCACGCGCCAGACGCTGAGGATCGGCGCGCCGATCGACGGCGCGCACCCCGCAAGCTGAGGAATCGATACGTGCCGCGCGCCCGATACCGCTGCGCAGACTCCGGGTTCACTTTGCTTGAGCTGCTGGTGGTGGTCGCGATCATCAGCCTGTTGGTGGGTTACGTCGCACCGCGCTACTTCGCCCAGGTCGGAAAATCCGAAGTCACCGCGGCGAAAGCCCAGATCGACGCGCTCGGCAAGGCGCTCGACCAGTACCGGCTCGACACCGGACATTATCCGAGCACCGAAATGGGCCTGCAGGCGCTCGACAAGCAGCCGCCCAACGAGCCGCGGTGGAACGGGCCCTACCTGAGGAAATCCGTCCCGCTCGATCCCTGGGACCATCCCTACGTCTACCAGTCGCCCGGCGCTCAGGGCGACTACGACCTGATCTCCTACGGCAAGGACGGGCGGCCGGGCGGCAGCGGCGAGAACACCGACCTGACCAACCACTAGGGCCGCGCGGCGCATGCGCTACGAACTGAAGGCGGTCAGTCCGCAAGGGCGCGTCGAAGCGCTCGAATTCGAGGGGCTGGACGAAGCGGGCGCCGTGCAGCAGGCGCAGAGCCGCGGCTACACCGTGCTCGCCGCGCGCCGCCGCGGCGGCCTCGCCGCGCCCGCGTGGCTCGCGCCGCGCGCGCGCTTCCCGCTCGCGCTGTTCAGCCAGAATCTGCTGGTTCTGCTCGAGGCCGGGCTGCCCCTGCTGGAAGCGCTGCAGACGCTCGCCGAGCGCGAGCGCCCCGGCGAGCTGCGCGCCACGATCGAGCGCATCTGCGCCGCGGTGCGCGAAGGCAACTCGCTGTCCGCGGCGCTGGCGCGCTTCCCGCGCGCGTTTCCCCCGCTCTACGTCGCCACCGTGCAGGCGAGCGAGAGGACCGGCGATGTCGGGCCCGCGCTCGCGCGCTACGTCGCCTACCAGAGCCAGATCGAGGCGGTGCGCAAGCGGCTCGTCAATGCGTCGATCTATCCGCTGCTGCTGATCGCGGTCGGCGGGCTGGTCTGCCTTTTCCTGATGCTCTACGTCGTACCGCGTTTCAGCCTCGTGTACGAGGATCGCGGGGTGGCCTTGCCGCTGTTCTCGCGCCTGCTGCTCACCTGGGGCCGGGCCGTGCGCGAGCACGGCGCGCTGCTGCTGGCCGCGCTGGCCTGTTCGTTCGCGGCGCTCGTCTACGTGCTGCGGCGCGCCTCGGTGCGGGCGCGCATCGAGGCCGCGCTGTGGCGCCTGCCGGCGATCGGCGATCGGCTCAAGCTGCATCAGCTCGCCCGCTTCTACCGCACCACCGGCATGCTGCTGCGCGCCGGCACGCCCCTGGTGCCGGCCCTGAACGCCGCGTGCGCGCTGCTGCATCCGGTGCTGCGCGGCCGGGTCGCGGCGGCGAGCCGCGCGATCGCCGAGGGACGGCTGGTGTCGGAGTCGATGGAGGCCCACGGCCTGACGACGCCGGTCGCGCAGCGCCTGCTCGCGGTCGGCGAGCGCGGCGGCAATATGGGCGAGATGATGGATCGCATCGCGAATTTCCACGACGAGGAGATGGCGCGCTGGATGGACTGGTTCACGCGTCTGTTCGAGCCGATCCTGATGATCGCGATCGGCCTGTTCATAGGCGCCATCGTGGTGCTGATGTACATGCCGATATTCGATCTCGCCGGGAGCTGGCAGTGAGCGCCGCCGCGATCGAGCTCGAGCGGATCGCCGAGGCGCGCAGCGCGGCGGCGTCGGCGCAGCGGCGGCTGGTCGACGTGCTGGAGGAAGCGCTCGCGCTCGAGCCCGAGCGCTTTCTCGAGCGGCTCGCCGCGACGGTCGGCATTCCCGCGCTGCGGGCCGACGCGCTGCACGCCGCGCTGCCCGACTTCGAGCTGCTGCCGTTCGGCGAGTGCGCGCAGCATTCGAGCGTGCTACTGCGCGAGGCGGACGGCTTCGCCCTGGCGACCGACGACCCGTTCTCGGCCGATCTGAGGGACTGGGCCGAAGAGCGCGTCGGGCGGGCGTTCGCGTGGCGCCTGGCGCACCGGGCGGACCTGGCCGCTTTTCTCGCCGGCCACGAGCAGACCCTGCGCGCGCTCGACGCGGTACAGGCCGACCCCGGCCAGGCGCGGGCCGCGAGCGCGGGCATCGAAGACCTGTCGCTCAAGTCGATCGGCGACGAGCCGAGCGAGGTCGTGCGCCTGGTGCGCTCGACGCTGCGCGACGCGCTGATGATCGGCGCAAGCGACGTCCACCTCGAAACGGCGAGCGCGGGCATGGTGATCAAGTTCCGCATCGACGGCATCCTGACCCAGGTCAAGCAGGTGCAGGACCCCTTGCTCGCGGAGCAGACGATCTCGCGCGTCAAGGTGCTCGCCGAGCTCGACATCACCGAGCGGCGCGTGCCGCAGGACGGGCGCTTCAAGGCGCTCGACCGCGGGCGCGCGGTGGACTTTCGCGTGTCCGTCATGCCGAGCATTCACGGCGAGGACGCGGTGCTGCGGATTCTCGACCGGCAGTCGCTGTACCAGAGCGGGCCGCAGCAGCTCAGTCTCGACAGCCTGGGCTTCGAGCCGGACGAGATCCGCCGCCTGCGGCGCCTGTCGCGCGAGCCGCACGGGATGCTGCTCGTGACCGGGCCGACGGGCAGCGGCAAGACGACCACGCTCTACGCGGCGATCAGCGAGATCAACGACGGCCAGCAGAAGATCGTCACGATCGAGGATCCGGTCGAGTACCAGCTGCCCGGAGTGCTGCAGATTCCGGTGAACGAGAAAAAGGGGCTCGGCTTCGCCAGGGGGCTGCGCTCGATCCTGCGCCACGACCCGGACAAGATCATGGTGGGCGAGATACGCGATCCCGAGACGGCCAACATCGCGGTCCAGTCCGCGCTGACCGGACATCTCGTGTTCACGACGGTGCACGCGAACAACGTGTTCGACGTGCTGGGCCGCTTCATGCACATGAACGTGGATCTGCACAGCTTCGTCTCGGCGCTGAACGGGATACTCGCCCAGCGGCTGGTGCGCCTGGTGTGCGCGCATTGCGCCCGCGACGAGCGGCCCGATCCCGTTCTGCTCGAAGAATCCGGGCTGGCCGGCAGCCAGCTCGCGCAATTCCGCTTCCGCTCCGGGCGCGGCTGCCGCGAGTGCCGCGGCAGCGGCTACCGGGGCCGCAAGGCGATCGCCGAGCTGATGGTTCTGAACGACGAAATGCGCGAGCTGATCGCCACGCGCGCGCCGGTGAAGCAGCTCAAGGAAGCCGTTCGCGCGGCGGGCACGCGCTTCCTGCGCGAGGCGGCGCTGAACGCCGTGCGCCTGGGCGAGACCACTCTGCAGGAGATCAATCGTGTCACGTTTGTCGCGTGAAAGGCTGCTGATCGCGCTCGCGCCGAGATCGCTCGCCCTGCTGCGCATCGCGCGCGCGCCGCGCGCGCGCGTCGTCGCGACGCTCGCCTCCGAGTGCGAGCCCCGCGCCGGCGCGGCGCCCTGGGAGCCGGTCGTGGCTGCGCTGGCCAGGCTGATTGCGGAGCAGAAGGACGCGGACGCGACGGTCGTTCTGTCGAACCACTTCGTGCGCTACACCCTCGTGCCCCGCAACGCGGCGCTCGGCGGCGCCGAAGAGCAGCTCGCCTACGCGCGCTACTGCTTCGCCAAGGTCCACGGCGAGCGAAGCAAGGCCTGGGAAGTGCGGCTGGGCCGGGATCGCGGCGAGCCCCTGCGCGTGGCGAGCGCCGTCGACGCGGCGCTGCTCGAGGCCGTGCGGGCCGGCTTTCCCGCACAGGGGGGGCCGCGGCTGGTTTCGGTGCAGCCCTATCTGATGGCGGCTTTCAACCGCTGGCGGCGGCTCGCCGGCGGGCGCTCAGTCTGGCTGCTGCTGCTCGAGCCCGGGCGGGCGTGCCTCGCCGGGCTGGAAAGCTCGCGCTGGATCGCGCTGCGCAACGTGATCGGCGACTACGCCTCGCCCGCCCGCTGGCACGTGCTGCTGGACCGCGAGCGCTGGCTGCTCGCCGCGCCGGCGGCGCATTCCGACGTGCTGGTGCATGCTCCGGCCGTCCGCTTCGAGGCGGTCGAGCGCGAGGGCTGGCGTTTCCGGCCGCTGGGCGATCCGCTTGCGGTGGATGCGGCGCCGCGCGCTCAACCGCTGTTCGCGATGGCGCTGTGCGCGGCATGAATGCGCCCCGCCTCGAGCTCGATTACGTCGCCGCGCCGCGCCGCCCGCGCTGGCCGGGCATGCTGATGCTCGTCGCCGGCCTCGCGTTCGCCGCCTATTCGGTCGGCCGTTACCGCGCCGCGCTCGAGGCGCTCTCGGCGCTCGAGCCGGCGCCGGACCTGACGGGCTACGAGCGCGCACCCGCGTCGTCCGACGATCGCCGGCGCGAGCAGGAGCGGCGCGCCGAGTCGGTGGTCAGGCGCCTGGGGCTGCCGTGGGCGCCGCTGCTGGAAGCGGTCGAGGCGGCCTCCGGCGGCGATGTCGCCCTGCTGCGGATGCAGCCCCAGGCGGACTCGCACAGTCTGCTGCTCACCGCCGAGGCGAAGACCAAGGACGCGATGCTCGACTATCTGCGCCGGCTGAGCGCATCGCCGCTGCTGTTCGAGGTGCGTCTGACCGGGCACCGGGTGCGGGACGACGAACCGGCTCACCCCGTGCGCTTCGACGTGCGGGCATCCTTCGGCAGGGCCGCGTGAGGCTCGGACGGAACCTGCTTGAGGCGCTCGGCCCGCTCGGCGTGTTCGGGATCGGCCTGTTGCTCGCCTGCCTGCCGTTCTACTTCTCCGCCATCCGGCCGACGGAGCAGGAGCTGGCACAGCAGCGCATCGCGACCGAACGGCTGCCGGCGCGTGCGCCCACCCGGGCAGTGGCGGCCGAAAGTCCCGCGCAGCGGCTGCAGCGTTTCGAGCGCCTGTTCCCGCCGCTGGCGCGCCTGCCCGACGAGCTGGAGCGCCTCTACGGGCTCGCGCACGACGCGCACCTGGACCTCGCGCGCGGCGATTATCGGCTCGAGGACGACGGCGGCCCGTTGCTCGAGTACCGCGTCACGCTGCCGCTGCACGGAACCTACCCGGTGATCAGGCAGTTCGTGGCACAGGTGCTGCATTCGATGCCGGTGGTGTCGGTCGATGCGCTGCAATTCGAGCGCGACGGCGCGCGGGCTCAGCTGCTGAACGCCCAGGTGCGGCTGACCGTGTACTTCCGCTCCTCCGGGCGAAGCGAGGCAAGATGACGCGCAAACCGACGATGTCTTTCCTCCCGCGCGGCGCGCTGCTCGCCGCGCTCGCGGCCGCGACCCTGCTCGCGGCCTGCGCCACCGATCAGGTGCTCACCCAGTCGCGCCAGCTGGTTCAGCAAGGGCGCGGCGACGAGGCGCTCGCCCTGCTCGACCAGGCCGCGCACGAGCATCCCGGCAACCGCATCTATCGCGCGCAATATTTCACCGACCGCGACCGGCTGGTCACGCAATGGTTCGCCGAAGCCGAGGCCGCGCGCTCGGCATCGCTGTTCGACCAGGCCGAGGCGCTCTACCGCAAGGTCCTGCAGTTCGATCCCGCGAATCCGCGCGCCACCTCCGGTCTCGCGCAGCTCGCGCAGGACAAGCGCCAGCGCGCGCTCGTCGCCAAGGCCGAGCAGCTGTTCAAGGCGGGCAAATATCAGGCAGCGAAAGACGTGCTCGAGCCGGTGCTCAAGCAGAGCCCCAAGCGCAGGGATGCGCGCCGCCTGCGGCGCGAGATCGAGGCGAAGACCGCGCCGCCCGCGCTCGCGACGCCGCAGCTCAAGAGCTCGGTCAAGAAGCCCATCTCGCTCGAGCTGCGCGACGTGAGCCTGCGCACCGCATTCGAGGTGTTGTCGCGCGCGACGGGCCTGAATTTCCTGTACGACAAGGATCTCAACACGGATCAGACGACGAGCGTCGTGGTGCGCGACGAGAAGGTGGAGGACGTGATCCACCAGATCCTGGTCAGCAACCAGCTCGCGGACAAGGTGCTGAGCGAGTCGACCGCGCTGATCTATCCGGACACGCCGCAGAAGCGGAGCGAATACCAGGAGCTCGCGATCAAGTCCTTCTACGTCTCCAATGCCGACGTGCGCGAGACCGCGAACATGCTGCGCACGATCCTCGACGCGCGCCACGTTTTCGTCGACGAGAAGCTCAACCTGCTGGTGATCAAGGATACGCCGGCGAACATCCGCCGCGCCGGGCGCCTGATCGCGGCGCAGGACTTGGCCCAGCCCGAGGTGATGCTGGACGTCGAAGTGCTCGAGATCGGCTTCAACCGCATGCGCGATCTCGGGCTGCAATACCCCAGCACGCTCGCCTGGAGCCTCGCGGGCACCGACTCGACCGGCGCGAAGACGCCGGGCGTGGTTCCGCTGCCGCAGTGGCTGTCGCGTAACGCCGGGCTGGTGCAGCTGACCTTCAGCGATCCGCTGTTCCTGCTCTCGCTGCAGCAGCAGGACGCCTACACCAACCTGCTCGCCAATCCGCGCATCCGGGTCAAGAACCGCGAGAAGGCCACCATTCACATCGGCGACCGCCTGCCGGTGATCACCACCACGGCGGCGGCGACCGGCAGCTTCGTGTCGCAGTCGATCAGCTACCTCGACGTCGGCCTCAAGCTCGAGGTCGAGCCGGTGGTCTACCTCGACGACGACGTCGGCATCAAGCTGGGGCTCGAGGTGAGCAACATCACCAACACCATCCAGAGCGCGAGCGGCGACACGCTCACCTATCAGATCGGCACGCGCACCGCGAACACGACGCTGCGGGCGCACGACGGCGAGACCCAGGTGCTGGCGGGGCTGATCAGCGACCAAGACCGGCGCAACGCCAACAGCGTGCCCGGGCTGGGCGACCTTCCGGTCCTGGGCCGGCTGTTCTCGTCCACCAGCGACAACCGCGCCAAGAGCGAGATCGTGCTTCTCATCACGCCGCACATCGTGCGCAACCTGACGCGCCCCGATCCGCGCGACCTGGAGTTCTCCGCCGGCACCGAGCCCGCCGCGCCGGAGTCCCCGTTCGGAATGATCGGCACCCCGCGACGGCCCGTGATCACCATCCCCCGTCCGGCGCAGCCCGAATCGGCCAAGCCCGCGCCGCCGCCGGGGAACACGATGGCTCCGTTCGGCGGCATGAGTGCGCCGCCTGAGCCTAAGTAGGAAATCCGGCGCATGACCCAGGCCTGGATCCGGCACCCGGGGAGCGAAGGCTTCACTCTGATCGAGCTGCTGATCACGGTGGCGATCGTAGCGCTGCTCGCGACCATGGCAGCGCCGTTGAGCGATCTGGTCGCCCAGCGGGCGAAGGAACACGAGCTGCACCGGGCACTGCGCCAGATCCGCGACGCGATCGACGCCTACAAGGAAGCGTCGGACGAGGGTCGGATCACCAAATCGGTGGGAGACTCGGGCTATCCGAAAACGCTCGCCGAGCTGGTCGACGGCGTGGTCGACCAGAAAAGCCCGCAGCACGCGAACATGTACTTCCTGCGCCGCCTGCCGCGCGACCCCTTCGATGCCGACCCGGACCTGAGCGCAGCGGCCACCTGGGGCAAGCGCAGCTACGAGAGCCCCCCGGACGACCCCAGGGAAGGCAAGGACGTGTACGACGTGTATTCGCGGGCACGCGGCGTCGGCCTCGACGGCCGGCCCTACCGCGACTGGTAGCGATGCGCCGCGCGCCCGTTTTCCCCGGCTCACGCTCGTTCGGGTTCACCCTGATCGAGCTGCTCGCCGTACTGGCGATCATCGCCCTGCTGCTGGCGATCGCGGTGCCGCGCTACTTCGGCAGCCTCGACAGGTCCAAGGAAGCGGTACTGAAGGAAGACCTGTTCCAGATGCGCGACGCAATCGATAAGTACCACGGCGACCGGAACAAGTACCCCCCGACGCTCGATGACTTGGTCAGCGACAAGTATCTGCGCAAGATCCCGGAGGATCCGGTCACCGGAAGCAGCGCGACCTGGATCGTCGTCGCGCCCGAAGATCCCGCGCAAGACGGCGTGTACGACGTCAGGAGCGGCGCACCGGGGCGCGCGAGCGACGGCAGCGCTTATCGCGACTGGTAGCGATGAGCGCGAAACCGCATCGCTCGCTTCGCGCCGCAACGCGCGGATTCACCTACCTGGCGGCGCTGCTCGCGATCGCCGTTCTCGGACTCAGCCTCGCGGCGGCTGGCCAGGTCTGGCACACCGTGGCGACGCGCGACAAAGAGACCGAGCTGCTCTGGGTCGGCGACCATTACCGCCGCGCGATCGAACGCTATTTCCAAAACGGGCCGGCGCAATATCCGCGCACGCTCGACGACCTGCTCAAGGATCCGCGCAAGCAGATCCTCGCAAGGTATCTGCGCAAGCTGTACCCCGACCCGATGACTCACGGGGACGATTGGGGCACGGTGAAGGCGCCCGACGGCGGGATCATGGGCGTGTACAGCCTTTCGGCGGGCGAGCCGCTCAAGCAGGCCGGCTTTCGCGACAGCCATGCCGAGTTCAAGGACGCCAGGACCTACCGCGACTGGAAGTTCGTCTATCTGGCGCCCCAGCAGCCGACGTCCGGACAGGGCACGCCAGGCGGCGGATAGGCCCGCGCTGCGCCTTACTGAATCGCGGGGGCCAGGCAGAAAGGCTCGCGGCGAATTTCGCTGCCAAGGCCGTCGCGATGGACGAGTTCGGCCCGATCGAAGTCGTATTCCGGCAGCTGGGATTCGGTCCACTTGTTGAGGAACAGCATGTAGAAAGGCACGTACAGGCTGTGGTCCGGATGGTCCGGATTGAGGGCGAACACGTACTCGGGGGTCCGGCTGTGCTCGCGACCGTCCCGGCAATACTGCACCCACACGTGTTCGCCCAGAATCACCAGTTTCCAGAATGGCGGTTCGGCGTAGAACCGCAGGCTCACCTTCTTGCCGCTTCGATGGAGGTCGGTGAGGAATGCGATGCTCGCCTCAAGTTCGCGCAGCATCGCCGCGCCGTCTGCGGGCGCGAGCGGATCGCCGTTTTGCTGCGGCCCCGGGATTCCCGCCGGATCGGCCAGCATGACGCGCAATTCATACGTGGAGCCGAGCGCGGCCCGCAGCATGCTTTTCGTCTCGACGAAAGTGCGAAATCCGGTCACGGCCATGACGAACGCGTCTCGTGCGGCCGCGCCCGAGTTCTTGAAGCGGCGTCCACGCCAGAAATCGAGCCAGCCGCGCCCGCTGCGCGCGTGAACCAACGAGGCAAGCCTCGCGCATTCGGCGAAGCGGCCGTTGTCCCGGCTTGCCATGGCGAGATTGAACAGCGTGGCGAGCACGGCCGCGAACAGGATCTCGGTGGCGAGCAGAATCTGGGCATCGGCCTCGATCCGCGGCCACCAGTAGTAGAGGATATAGCGCGCCAGCCCGGGAAGCGCAAATGCCGTGCCGATGGCAAGCAAGGTGATCAACGTATGCGATAGCGCGAAGCGCACGCTCGTTCTCAGATTTTGCGGTTTTCGATGGTTGTACATTGACCGTTCCAGATGATTGCGAGAGCGATCGCGCCGGCCCCGCGGGGCACTTGCGAAAGCAGCCGCCAGATGCGCCGAGGATACACGCCAACACCCGATGCCCGCCCGCATGCAACCGGTCAAAGCCGGATGCCGGACGGACTAGTATCGAACGATGAGACTCTTGATCGTGAAAAAGGTGCCCACCAATCCGGAGCCCGGCAGGCGAACGATTGCGCTGTCGCCGATTCGGGACAGACGAAATCAACTCGATCGGGCACGGCGCGCCCACGGCACCGCCTCCACTATTGGCGGAGATATTTCTTGCTTGGACGGTAGAGCTGGTAATACCGGGCGAAGGCGCTCTGTTACGTCCTTACCTTCGAGCGCCGTGTCACTTTGCCTGCCGATGCGCGCAACGCGCCAGCGTGATCGTGACGCGTTCTGATCGAGGCGATCGGCCGGGAATTGGCGGATCAATTGGCGGCCAATCTGGCGTCCCCACGGGGACTGGAGCGCGCTATTTCGAGCGTTCCCCTGGCCCGCGAGGCTTGGCTGCGGGCGGCCTAGACGACCCCTGCGCCGGGGCCGCCCACGGGGCGGCTATAAGGGCGCCCCCGCCCGCCGCGCGACGCCCCGGTCGGCCTGGCGACCCCTGGCGAGCGGTTTAGGGGCCCCCCGGCGCGGCTAGGGACCGGGCCGCCCTGGGCGGCTAGGGGCCCAGCCGCCGCGCGGTTCCCTGATCGGCCCAAAGGCGCCGCCGCCTAGAATACGGCGTCCCGGTCGCCACTCAACCGGGGCGCTCTTTCGCGGTAGCATTGCCCACAGGGAACGCGGGCAGGCGGAGTTTTGGAGGCTCCGCTCTTCCTCCCGACTGCGATACCCGGTTCGGCGCTTGGACCTGCCGAGCCGCTTCACGGCCGCAGTCGGGAGTAGCCCGGTTCGGTCAACTGTCCGGCGGTGGCGTGAAGTCCGCTGCCAGCGTGCGGATGAACGCGCAGAGCCGCCGCGCCTCGTCCAGCGTCAGGTTGCGCGGCAGGACGACCTGCGCCGCAAAGTTCTCCCGGAGCGGGTACTGCATCACGAGTGCCGGCGACGCTGGCGTCACGGTCGCGTCCACGATGTCCCCGAGCGTGAGGCCGCTCTCCTCCGCGGTCGCCGACTTCGGCGCGCGCGTCGGCTTCGCGGCGCGCTCGCCGTCACGCTTGGCG
>JBOIFB010000027.1:0-17989 GCA_050741415.1 Burkholderiales bacterium
CGGGGGGGGTCGGCGCCGGATCCGGGGCCACCGCGCGCTCAGCGCCGCCCGAGGCGGCGCACCGCCTCGAGGACGTCGGAGTTGGAGAACGGCTTGGTCATGAATCCCTCAACGCCGATCTGCTCGACCAGGCGGCGGTCCTGCGCCTGGCCCTTGGCCGTGAGCACGATGACCGGCAGCGCGCGCAGCGCCGGGTCCGACTTGATGAGCTTGAGCACCTCGAAGCCGTTGCGCTTGGGCAGCATGAGATCGAGGATCATCACGTCCGGCGGAGCGCTGCGCAGGCGGCGCAGCGCCTCCTCGCCGTCGAGCACCGCGCAAACGTCGAAGCCGTCGCGGCTGAGCACGAAACTCAGCGCCTCGACGATGTTCGGATCGTCCTCCGCGATCAGTACCCGGGTCACGTCCGCCCCTGCGCCGCGCACGCGCGCAGTCTAGCGGTTTCGCTTCGGCGCGAACAGCGCGTCTCAGGCGCCGACCACCGCGTCCTCCTGCCGGTACGCGCAGTCGGGGCGCACGCACGCGCGGCAATTGGCTCCCACCGGAACTGCGGGCGCCGTCGAGGCGAGGTCGAGCCCGTCGCCGTACACGGTCTGGTCGGCGACCAGCGCGTCGCAGGCGAGCATCAGCGACGCGAGCCGCCGCGGCATCGGGAACGCGGGTGCGCTTGCCTCCAGCGCGCGCGCGACGAACAGAAACCGCTCGCCGCCGGGAAATTCGGCCATCTGGCGCACGATCGCACCGGGCGACTGCAGCGCCTGGTACACCGCCCACAGCGGGCAGGCACCGCCGTGGCGCGGCAGCGGCAAACGCGGCAGCGGGAAGCGCGCAGTGATGAAGCCGGCGGCGTCCACGCGCATCAGCGCGAAGGGGATGCCCTCGGCGCCCGGGCGGCGCAGCGTCACGAGGCGCTCGCAGACCTGCTCGACGCCCGCCGCGAAGCGCCGTGCGAGCTGATCGACGTCGTAGCGCAGCTCGCGCGCCGCGGCGAGGAAAGGCTCGTAGGGCATCCGCGTCGCGCAGGCGTGATCGCGCTCGAGCGCGCGCCGCGCGCCGCGGCGCGCGGCGTCGCTCGTCAGCAGCGGCGAGGCCTGCAGCCGCGCTGCGAGCGGCCCGTCCGGAAACGCCCCCTCCTGCTCCAGCGCGGGAAAATAGTTGCCGCTGTCGAACAGGAAATCCTCCACTTCGCAGGCGGGCGTGCCCGGGCGCGTGCCGGCGCGCGCCTCGGCGAAGAACCCGGCGAGCTCGCGCGCCACGTCGGCCAACCGCCGGCTCTCGCTGCCGACGATCGACACGAAGCGCCGCCGGGGTTCCGCGCCGAGCCCGTCCGCGCTCTCCAGGATCTCGGCCGACGAGCGGATCGCCGTGGCGCGCGTGAGCAGGTCGTGCACCGCGTCGGCGAGGAACGGATCCTGGTGCAGCCGGTCGGTGAGCGCGTTCACGGCCCGGCCGCGGTCGACCCAGGCGCGGTGCAGCGCCACCAGCGCGCGTGCCCAGCCCGGGTGGCGGCCGGCGAGTTCGGCCGCCGAGCCGGGGTCGAGCCGCAGCGCGGCGAGCAGCGGCTCCGCGGCGAGCTCGGCGAGGTCCGCGAGCAGCCCCCGCTCGGCCTTGCCGTCGAGCTCGTCGACCGCGAGGCCGAGCGCCTCGGCGATGCGCTTGAGCAGGCTGCCGCCGATGTTGCGCTTGCCCGCCTCGATCAGGTTCAGGTACGAGGCCGAGATTCCGAGCGTCGCCGAGAGGCCCGATTGCGTGATCGCAAGCGCGCGCCGCCGATCGCGGATCTTGGGTCCGATCAGAGGCACCCTGTTCATTTCAATTTCCGGTCGCGATATTGCACCGCAAGGTCGAATATCGACGAAATTTTTGACATGCGTGTCAAGGATACACAAAAATCCTCAATGCACTCAATGTCCTATTGTTTTATTGACAGCCGTCGCCGAGGATTCCCGGTGATGTTTTTCACATGGAGGAGTTGACTCATGACTGACAGACTGAAGAATGCCCGCCGCCGGCAGATGCTCAAGGTCGGCACCCTGGTCGGTGCCGGCCTTGCCGCTCCGTCGCTGCTGCTGCCGGGCCGCAGTTGGGCCGCGGGCGAGCCGCCCATCGGTACCTGGCCCGCGGGGTCGCAGGGCGACACCGTGTACATCGGCGCCGCGGTGCCGCTGACCGGCGCGTATGCTGCGCAGGGCGCGGACGAGCTCAAAGGCATGCAGCTCGCCGTCGAGCACATCAACGAAGGGAACGCGTTGATGCGGAAAATCGCGCCCAAGACCAGGAAGGGCGTGCTCGGTAAGGAAGTGAAGTTGGTGTACGCGGATTCGGCCGCCAAGCCGAACCAGGCGGTGCAGGCGCAGCAGCGCTTCATCTCGGAGAACAAGGTCGTGCTGATGACCGGCTCGACCTCGAGTGCGGTCGCGGTGGCGCTCAACAAGCTCGCGCAACGCGAGAAGGTGCTCTACGTGGCGGGCATCTCGGGCTCCAACGACACCACCGGCAAGGACTGCGTACGCTACGGCTTTCGCCAGAACTTCTACGGCGAGACGGCGGCCAACGCCATCGGCCCGGTCCTGCTGAAGGCTTTCGGCAAGAACAAGAAAGCGGCGTTCATGACGCCTGACTACACCTACGGCCACACGGTGACCAAGTCGGTCAACGATTACCTCTCCAAGAACGGCGGCTGGACGATGGTGACCAACCAGGTGTCGCCGCTCGGCACGTCGGATTTCAGCGCCTACCTCACGAACATCGCCAATTCGGGTGCCGAATTCCTCATCAACGTGAACTGGGGCCGCGACGCGGTGCTGTCGATCCAGCAGGCCAAGCAGTTCGGCCTCCTGCCGAAGATGACGCTGGTCATTCCGTACCAGATTCCGTTCCTGGCGAAGGAAGTCGGCCCGGAGATCATGCAGGGCGTGTACGCGGCGACCGATTTCTGGTGGACGCTGGAGGACAGGTACCCCAACGCCAAGCTGTTCGTCGAGTCGTTCGACAAGAAATTCGGCTACCGGCCGGAGTGGGGTGCGGGAAACGGCTACGCCAGCTTCGCGCACTGGGCTCACATGGTCGAGGAAGCCGGCACCTTCTATCCGCCGTCGGTCATCAAGACCTACGAAAAGGGCGAGACCATCGAGTCGCTCGTCGGCCCCGTGCACTACCGTCCGCAGGATCACCAATGCGTGCGCCCGGTGGTCATCGTGCGCGGCAAGAAGCCCGGCGACATGAAAAACCCGGAGGATTTCTGGGAAGTGCTCGAAGTCGTTCCGGGTGCCCCGCTGATGCAGGCGCCGGACGCCTTCGGCTGCAAGCCTGGCGACTATACCTAGGATAAGATCGGCAGTACGCATCGACGCTGCAGGCGGCTTGCCGCCTGCAGCGTTTTTGTGCGTGAATCCCGCATGATCACCTGGTCCAATTTCATCTCGCAGCTGTTCAACGGCCTCGCGCAGGGGGCGCTGCTCGCGCTCATCAGCTCGGGGCTCACGATCATCTACGGCACCCTCGGCGTGCTGAACCTGGCGCACGGCGCCATGTTCATGCTCGGCGGCTACGCCGGCTACGTTGCCTACCAGTACACCGGTTCGTTTGTCGTGGCCGTGATCGCCGGCACCCTTTTCCTGCTCATCGTCGGCGTGGTGATGGAGCGGCTCATCATGCGCCACTTCTACCACCGCCCGCCCGAGGATCAGCTGCTCGTGACCTTCGGCCTGTCGATCGTGTTCGTCGAGATCGTGCGCTTCTACTTCTCCAGCCTGTCGAAGACCGTTCCGGCGCCGAAGATCTTCTCGGGCATCACCAACCTCGGCTTCATGTTCTATCCGACCTACCGCCTTGCCGTGATGGGCATCGTCGCGGCTGCGCTGATCGCGCTGTTCCTGATCCTGTACCGGACCCGGCTCGGCCTCATCGTGCGCGCCGGCATCGAGGATTCGGTCATGGTCGGCTCGCTCGGCATCAACGTCGACCGGGTGTTCATGCTGGTGTTCGGCATCGGCTCCATGGCGGCGGGTTTCGCCGGCATCGTCAACGCCCCAGTGGTCTCGCTCGCGCCGGACGTGGGCGAGGCGATTCTGGTGCAGACTTTCGTGGTGGTCGTGATCGGCGGGGTCGGCTCCTTCCCCGGTGCCGTGCTCGGCGGCCTGATCGCGGGCGAGATCATCAGCATCACTTCGATGTTCAACCCGGGCTACTCCTATGTCATGCTGTTCGCGGCGATGACCCTCGTCCTGATGCTGCGCCCGCACGGCCTGCTCGGCGCGAAAGGACGCGAATGAACGCGCAAAGGCAGAGCCGCGAGTGAACGCCGACCGCCTGGGCAACACGCAGCGCCGCTTCCTGGTCGAAGGGCTGACGGCAATCGCGCTGATCGCCGCGCCGTTCGTGCTGCCCTACTTCGGCGCCGCGCCCAACACCGTCAACCGCATCCTGGTCTGGGGCATGTTCGGCATCGGCTTCGACATCCTGTTCGGCTACACCGGGCTGCTTTCGTTCGGCCAGTCGGCGCTCTACGGCACGGGCGGCATGGTGGCCGCCTACCTGCTCACGCAGACGGGGTTGCACTATGTCGTGCCGGCCCTTCTCATCGGCACGGTCGCCGCCGCCGTCGTCGGCTACCTGGTCGGCCTGATCGCGCTGCGCCGCACCGGCATCTACTTCGCCATGATCACGGTCGCGATCGCGGAGGTGTTCTTCTTTGTCGAGTTCAACCCGCTGTCCGCGTGGACCGGCGGCGAGAACGGGCTGCCCGGCATCCCGGCGCCTTCGCTCTACCTGGGCTTCACCACCATTAAATTCGACACCGGCTGGTCGCTCTACCCGTTCCTCGCGCTCTGCTACTTCGTCGGCATCGTGATCGCGCTGCGCATCGTGCGCTCGCCGGTCGGAGCGGTCTTTCGCGCGATCCGCGAGAACCCGCTGCGCGCTGCGGCGGTCGGCCACAACATCCAAAGCTACAAGCTCGCATCCTTCGTCATTGCCGCCGCCTACGCCGGCCTCGCCGGCGGCCTGCTCGGCGTGATGCAGGGCTTCATGCCGCCCGACGCGTTCATGTTCGACACCTCGGGGCAGCTCATCATGCAGACCGCCATCGGCGGGATCGGAACGCTGTTCGGTCCCCTCGTGGGCGCCGGAGTGTGGCTTTTTCTGCGGGACTTCCTGCAGGCCACGCTCCACCTCGGCGCGACCTGGAAGCTGGTGCTCGGCCTGGTGTTCGTGCTGCTGGTGTTCTTCCTGCGCCACGGCCTGGTCGGCGGCGTGCGCTCCCTCTACGGCCTCGCGAGCGGGAAGGCAGCGCCCGCGGAACCGGCGGACGAGGCGCCCGCGCCCGACGACGCAGCGGAGGAGCCGCCAAGCGCGGCCTCTGCCGGCGCCGGGCCGGCGACGCCCGTGACCCTGCCGCGTCGCCGCGCCGCGCGCAGCTTCAGCGGGCCGATCCTGCAGACGAAGGGCCTGAGCAAGAACTACGGCGGCATCGCCGCAAACGTCGACATCGACTTCAGCGTCGAGCCCGGAGAGCTGCGCGGCATCATCGGGCCGAACGGCGCCGGCAAGTCCACCTTCTTCAAAATGCTGACCTGCGAGGTGCAGCCGAGCTCGGGCACGATCGCCTTCGAGGGGCGCGACATCACCGACCTGGGCGTGACCGACGTCTGCCAGCTCGGGCTCACCAAGAGCTACCAGGTCAACCAGCTGTTCAACCGCCTGACGGTGCGCGAGAACCTGATGATCTCCGCGCTCGCCGAGCTGCGCGGCAAGTTCAGGCTCGACATGCTGCGCAGCCTGTCGCGCATCCGGGGACTGGAGGAGCAGGTCGCGCGCACCCTTGAGCTGGTGAACCTGACGGGGCGGCTGGACACGCCGGTCTCCCAGCTCCCCTATGGCGAGAAGCGCCGCTTGGAGGTCGGACTTGCGCTCGCCTCCTCCCCCAGCCTGCTGCTGCTCGACGAGCCGCTCGCGGGCATGAGCCCGCGCGAGAGGGTCGAGACGGTCAGGCTGCTCAAATCGATCGGACGCGGGCGCACGATGATCATCATCGACCACGACATGACCTCGCTGTTCGAGCTCGCCGAGCGCGTCACCGTGCTGCAGGAGGGCCGCGTGCTGGCCGAAGGAACGCCGGACGAGATCAAGCGCAACCCCGAGGTGCAGGAAGCCTACCTCGGCGGCGTGCAGGAGGAGCTCGCGTCGTGAGCCTGCTCGAAGTCAAGGGACTGAACAGCTACTACGGAGATTCCCATATCCTGTTCGACGTAGGGCTGCACGTCGAGAAAAACGAGGTCGTGGCGCTGCTCGGTCGCAACGGCGCCGGCAAGAGCACGACCTTGAAGAGCCTCATGGGCGTGGTGACGCCGCGCGCCGGCTCGGTGGTGCTCGACGGGGCCGAGATGGCGGGCCGCAAGAGTCACGCGATCGCGCGCGCCGGCATGCAGTTGGTGCACGAGGAGCGCCGCATCTTCGGCAGCCTCGACGTCGAGGAGAACCTGGTCCTCGCCGGGCTCTCGGCAGCGAACAAATGGCCGCTCAAGCGCATCTACAGCATGTTCCCGCGCCTGAAGGAGCGGCGCGGCAGCCGCGGCACCGACCTCTCGGGCGGCGAGCAGCAGATGCTCGCGATCGCGCGCGCGCTGGTGCGCAACCCGAAGATCATCCTGCTCGACGAGCCGTTCGAGGGCCTCGCGCCCACCATCGTGCGCTACCTGATGAAGGCCTGCCGCGAGCTCGCCGCCGCGGGCCAGACCATCGTGCTGGTAGAGCAGAACATCGCCGCCACCCTCGCGCTCGCGCAGCGCGTCTACATCCTCAACAACGGCCACATCGTCTGGCAAGGCACTACCCAGGCGCTCAGGTCGCAGCCCCAGATCCTGCACCGCCACCTCGGCGTTTGAACGCGCCGCGGCCGTCGCCGCCTGCTTGACGCGCCCGGCGGGCGGAGCGCAGCATTTCCCGCACGCCTCAACGAACAGGAGATGCTCATGAGCGCCTTGGACGACATCCTCAAAGCTGGCGTAGCAGCCGGCGCCGCACCCGGACTGGTGGCGATGACCGGCAACGCCGCCGGCGTGAAGTGGAGCGGCGCGGCCGGCGAGTGCGGCCCCGGCCAGGCGATGACCGCCGACACCGTGTTCCGCATCTTCTCGATGACCAAGGCGATCGGCTCGACCGCGGCAATGATCCTGATCGACCGCGGCAAGCTCAAGCCCGAGGCCACGGTCGAGAGCATCCTGCCGGAGTTCGCCAGAATCCAGGTGCTCGATGGCTTCGACGGCGACAAGCCGCGCATGCGCGCGCCGAAGTCGAAAGCCACCATCCGCCACCTCGCCACCCACACCTCGGGTCTTGTGTACGAGTTCTGGAACGCCGACGTGCCGCGCTGGATGCAGATCACGGGGCACCCGAGCATCCTCTCCGGGCTGAAGAAATCGCTCTTCTATCCCCTGATGTTCGACCCCGGAGCGCGCTGGGACTACGGCATGGGCATCGACTGGCTGTGCCAGGCGGTCGAGAAGATCGACGGGCGCCGCATCGACAAGTTCTGCCAGGAGGAAATCTTCGGCCCCCTGGGCATGACCAGCACGGCGTTCGAATGCGAAGGCGCGCTCGCGAAGCGCCTCGCCTCGGTCAGCGCGCGCGGCGCGGACGGCAAGTTCGCGCCCTTCGAGCTCGCACCGCCGCCGCACCCCGAGTTCTACGGCATGGGCCACTGCCTCTACTCGAGCGCGGGCGACTACATGCGCTTCCTGCGCATGTTCCTCAACAAAGGTACGCTCGACGGCAAGCGCGTGCTGAGCGAAAAAGGCGTCGCCGCCATGCTGGAGAACCACATCGGCGACCTGCGCATGGGCAAGATGATCACCGCGGTGCCGCCGGTGACCGCCGACGTCGACCCCTTCCCCGGCACGCCGAAGACCCACAGCCTCGGCTTCCTGCGGGTCGAGAAAGACGTGCCGGGAATGCGCTCGGCCGGATCACAGGGCTGGGCCGGCGTGCTCAACACCCACTTCTGGTTCGACCCGGCGAAAGACGTTGCCGGAATCATCATGACCCAGACCCTGCCCTTCGTCGAACCGCCCTTCATGGACGTCTACGCGAAATTCGAGCGCGCCGTCTACGCCTCGCTCAAATGAGCTAGCCGCGCGCGCGTGAGGCAGGCGCGCGGCATCGACCGCCAACAAGACTTCTGCGTGCAGCGGCTGAAATGCCGCGACCGGATCGCGCCTCGGACCAGCTCAACCAACCGTGGCTTTGTCTCCTTGTCCGCCGTCGACGAAGATTCGGTGGTTGATTCAGCCACTTGTCCCCTCCCAGGTCGGTTATCAAGGACGGGACCACGCCCTCCAACTGCTAACGCGTTGATTCAAATGTGCGTCGACACCTCCCCAATAGCCCCGCATCCATGTTATTCAGCACTCAATCTGACTATTTAAAGTTAGAGCTTGCTATGAACATCATCGCTGATGTCTGGAAATGGCTCAACGACAATGCTGGCGCTTTGGGCGTTGTGCTTGTGCTCGCGCCGGTTGGGTGGGCGGCATTTTCCTATCTGTCGCTCAAGAAACAAGAACTGAAAGAGAAACGATTTCTCGCGTATCACAAATTGATCCAGCAGCTAGTTGAGCGAGAGAGTCCTGATCTGCCGATGATGCTTGACCGGCAAATCGCCATCATTTTCGAGCTGCGCAACTTTAAGGAATACTTTCCCGTTACCCTTCGCATTCTTCGTGGGTTGAAAGAGACGTGGGTTGACTATGGGCCGAAGGAGAAGCGCAGCCGGCTGCATGAGGAACTCGATGAGTCCATCAAGTTCATCCAAAGCAAGCTCTAACTTTAGGTGCTGCGGACGGGCCGCCAGCACCGCGCGAGGTCAACTGTCAGTGCTGGCCCGCCGCAGACCAAGACGTTATACGCGCAGGATCGACCGTACCTTGATTTTGGTAGGATTGCGCATATGAGTGCATCTCTGAAGACCCTCGGAATCGAGCGACTGAGCGTCGCGGAGCGGATCTCCTTGGTGGAGGAGATCTGGGACAGTATCGCGGAGGCCACTCCGCTAACAGATGCCCAGCGCCTTGAGCTGGATCGTCGGCTACAAGATCACAAGGCCAGCCCCGAGGATGTTGTGCCTTGGGAGGTCGTCAAAAGGTCCATTACCGTCCGCCTGAAAAGATGACTCTCAAGGTCGTCTTTCGGCCGGCAGCGCGGGCCGAATTTGACGGCACGACGCTTTGGTACGAGGACCGGCAATCGGGTTTAGGTATTCAGTTCATGGCGGAGATTGGCCGTGCAGTCGATCTTGCTTCCAAGTACCCCGACCGATACCCGGTCCAACATGAGGAGATTCGGTGCGTTCGAGTGCGCCGCTTTCCGTACTCTGTGTTCTACACCGTTGAAAGTGAGCAGATCGTGGTGCTGGCGGTCTTCCATGCGCGGCGTGACCCGGCAATCTGGAAAGGGCGCGCATAACAGCGCACTGCGCCAGACGTGCGCAAGAGCGGCGCTCGCTGGTGACCGCGGACGTTACGCCCCATGGTCAATCATCGCGGCGGTATCGCGCACATTCATGGGAGTCTCGTCATGATCGAGCTTTTGTCCAATCTTCCCGAGAATGTTGTCGGCGTTGCCGCCTCCGGACAGGTCAGCGCCTCCGATTACGAGACGGTCCTCGTGCCGGCAGTCGAAGCTGCGTTGGAAAAGCACGGCAAGGCAAAGCTCCTATACGTGCTAGGCAGCGACCTCACTGGCTTCACTCCGGGCGCAATGTGGGAAGACGCGAAGCTCGGTTTCGCTCATTTCACTGCGTGGGAGAAGATTGCGGTCGTTACTGACGTAAGCTGGATTGCAAACGCGACCAGCATGTTCAGGTTCATCATGCCATGCCCGGTGCAGGTCTTCCCGATCAAAGACCGAGCCAAAGCCGAGGCCTGGATTGTGGCCTGACTTCCAGCCATGCAGGAGAAGCCATGTCCCGACCGGTGTACGCCCTGAATCTGTTCGACGTCTCGAACAAGGAAGAGTACATGGCGTACTCGCGAAGATCCGCGAAGGAGGTGCGGGCGCACGGCGGGCGCGTGGTCGCTCTGGGCAAGTTCCGCGAGTCCGCGGCTGGAAGCATCGAGCCCCGAGCGGTCCTGATTCTCGTCGAATGGGAATCCAAGGAAGCTTTTGACAGCTACTGCGACGATCCCGCTCTTTCGGATCTCCACCCCCATCGGATCAATGGAACCGGCAATTACATCTGGCAGCTGTTCGACAAACTCGAAGACCTGAGACCTGTCTTGAAATAACGCGCGTCGCGCGCTCGATTCGACGTGATCCCTTAGCCAATGTCCCTCGAAACGAAAGTTCCGCCTCCCGCGGTAGCGGCCGCCGCTGCGATCGCCATGTGGGGCATTGCGATGATTGCTCCGCAAGTCGAGCTGCCCGCGGGCGTTCGCTTGGCCGCATGCGCTGCGATCGCCGTCGCGGGCCTGGTCTTCGGCGCCGCAGGCATCGGTTCGTTTCGCCGCGCGCGAACGACGCTCCATCCCACCAGGCCGCAAGAAGCCTCCTCCCTGGTCCGCTCAGGCATCTACCGGATCACGCGCAACCCGATGTATCTGGGCCTGGCGCTCGTTCTCGCCGCATGGGCCGTCTTTCTGTCTTCGGCCTGGGCACTGTTCGGGCCGCTGGCCTTCATGCTCTACATGAGCCATTTTCAGATTGCAGCGGAAGAGCGCGCGCTCTCGCGTCTGTTCGGCAGCGAGTACGCGTCGTACAAGGCGAGTGTGCGCCGGTGGCTGTGAAATCCGAGCTCTCCAGCGCGCGTGTGCGCATCGCAGCGCTTACGTCGTTGGCGATGCTTGCATTCGCGTGCAATTCGCTGCTCTGCCGCGTGGCGCTGAAACACACCAGCATCGATCCAGCGAGCTTTACCGCGATCCGGCTGATCTCCGGAGCGGCGGCGCTTTGGTTGATCGTGCGAATAAGAGGCGGCACGCAAACCGGCAGCGGGAGCTGGCCGTCGGCATTTGCGTTGTTTGTCTATGCGGCCGCCTTTTCCTATGCCTACGTGAGCCTGCCCGCGTCGACCGGCGCCCTGCTGCTCTTTGGCGCGGTCCAGGCAACGATGATCGGCCAGGGCATTTGGGCGGGAGAGCGATTGCGCAGACTGCAGATGCTCGGGCTCCTGCTCGCTCTCGGAGGCCTGGTGGGCCTGTTGTTGCCGGGCCTGTCTGCGCCGCCCCTGCCGGGTTCTCTCCTGATGTTGAGCGCCGGGGTTGCGTGGGGCGTTTACTGACTGCGCGGGAAAGGTACGGGCAACCCGGCGAGGGTAACGGCCGGCAATTTCCTGCGCGCAGCTCCGATCGCCGCAGCATGGAGCGTGCTCATGCATCGCAGCGCTTCTCTGGACGACGCCGGACTGTTGTACGGGCTTGCATCGGGCGCAGTCGCCTCCGGCATGGGCTATATCATCTGGTACACCGCCTTGCCGGCGTTAAGAGTCACCAGCGCCGCCACGGTGCAACTCAGCGTTCCGGTCATCGCGGCCATCGGCGGCATCGTCTTCCTCGATGAATCTGCGACCGTGCGCCTCGTATTGGCGTCCATCGCCATCCTGGGCGGGATTGCACTGGTCATCCGGGAGAAGCAGAATTTACCCCAACCACGCGGGCGCTAATCTGTCGGTTGCGCAGCCGTGGCGGCGATAGGGAGGCATGGTGATCGATAGTGTCGAGGCGCTGCGCCTGCTGTACGCGCAGCCGAAGGGGCGGTCGCTTTCGAAGCAGCTCGACCGGCTGGATGTGCATTGCACGCGCTTCGTTGCGCTGTCGCCGTTCGTGGTGGTGGCGACCGGGCGGCCGGGGGCGAACATGGATTGTTCGCCGCGCGGCGGAGTGCCCGGGTTCGTCAAGGTGCCGGACGCGCGGACACTGCTGATTCCGGACGCGATCGGGAACAATCGGCTCGATTCGATGACCAATATCGTCCAGACCGGACGAGTCGGGCTCCTGTTCCTGATTCCCGGAGTGGACGAGACGCTGCGGGTGAACGGCAGCGCGCGGCTGGTGGACGAGGCGGACAAGCTCGCGCATTTCGCGGGCGCGGCGCGCGCACCGAAGCTCGCGATCGAAGTGACGGTGGAGGAAGCCTACCTGCACTGCGCCAAGGCGCTCATGCGCTCGAAGCTGTGGGCACCGGAGAGCCGCAACGACCGCTCGGTGCTGCCGCCGATGGGCAAGATGCTAAACGACCAGACCGGGACTGCGGCGCCGGCGGAGACGCAGGAGCAGATGGTGGCCCGCTACACGGCCGATCTATAAAGGGACTCGAGAGGCAGGAGCATTCTCAGCGGTCCTTGAACAGCCGCTAGAGCACGCTGGCGATGATGTTGATGCTGAGGGCCAGCACCGCGATGTTGAATACGAATGCCAGCACGCCGTGAATGAGGGTGAGGCGGCGCATTGGGCGCGAGCGTACGGCCACGTCGGACGTCTGCGAGGTCATGCCGACGACGAACGAAAAGTAGGCGAAATCGAGGTAGTCCGGCTCGCGGTCGCCGGGAAACAGCAGTTCTGCCGGCGCCGTGCGATTGCCGCGCAGGTTTGCGTAATAGCGCCGGGCGTAGTGGAACGCGAACACGGTCTGAATAAGCAGCCACGACGAGATCAGCGCGTCGATCGTCAGCGCGAGATGCCAGGTCCGCGGCCAGAAGGCCAGTTCCCGCATGGTGCCGACCACGAATCCGATGGCGACGATGCTGGCGCAGGATGCGCCTACCGCGAACAAAAAGATGATGTAGCCGCTCTGGTCCTGGCCCAATGCGTGCTCGCGCGTCAGGCCCGCGTCGGCGCGCGCGATGAACCACCATGCAAGGCAAAGATAGACAAGCGCTCCGAGATCCCAGCTCGAGATCGCGCGCGTGTGCCACGAGATGGCGTCCGGCTGTGCAAGGAACGTGGCGATGCCGGCCGCGAGCGCAGCCGCAAGGCGCTGCATCGCGTTGATGCGGATCACCCACGCCAGGCTGGATGGAGTCGGTTTGCTCATGGTGGTTGCGACCGCGGCGGATGGTCGGACCGGCGGCGCGGCTGGCTCCTAGCGTCGCCGCGCAGGCGCGCGAGGTCGAGCATGCGCACGATGCGGTTGTCGATCTCGATCAGGCCGTTGTCGGCCAGCTCGTGCAGGATGCGCGATCAGGAAGCACCCGCGGTCCACTCGAAAGTCGCGCGCACGTAATCGTCGCGCCGGCGCAGCATCTGCACGCCGCGCAGACTGCGCGTGGCGCCGCCCGAGGCGAGCTCGTAGACGCGGCCCTCCTGCCAGCCCTCGGGCGCGAGCAGCATGTTGGCCGCGTGCGAGCCGGGCGCACCTTCCGAAACGATGATCGCACGCACGCGGTTGAAGTCGAACTGGCGCGCCGCCTCGCCGCTGTAGACCGCCTCCTCGCCGGGCTCGATGCGCGCCTGCAACTGAACCGCCTGCGGCGCGCGGCTCAGCACGTAGAGCGTGACGTGCAGGCTGTGGTCCGGGTCGGCGCGCACCGAGCGGATGATGGCCGGCCACCAGGCCTCGGCGCCGGACGCCGAAACGGCGACTACTTCGCCGCAGCGCGCCCATTCGAGCGCGCCCTTGGGTGCGTCCGCGCCCAGCTCGTTGCCGCCCGAGTCGTGCAGCCGCCAGGCCTCGGGCGCCTGCGGCGCGCCCTCGCCGTCCTCGACCAGCGCCAGCTCGAGCGCGCCGGATCCCGTGCGCGAGAGCTGCTGCCAGACTTTCGCATAGCCGTGCACGACGCGCAGCTCGCCCTCTGCCGGCGCGCGCGCCGGCTCCTTGTAGGGGCGCTTCGGGCTCCAGAAACCGAGCAGGTGCTGCAGCGCCGAGAGCTGCGCGTGAGCGGCGATGTCCTTGCCGAAGGGCCGTTCCTCGCGCCCCGGCGCGAGCTGCTTATAGAGGCGCTGCAGCGCCTCCAGGCCCGCCCCGGCGCCGAAGCAGCGCGCGTCCGATGCAAGGCCCGGCGGCCGGGTTTCGGTCTGGATGGGCGGGTGCTCGCCCGCGGGGTCGAAGCAGAACACGTTGTCCAGCACGCGCGGCGGGCGCAGCGTGAATTCCGCGCCCACCTGCTCGACCACCCGGTCGGCGACCTCGATCTCCGTCGGCGCGAGCATCTCGGGCGCGCATGCCTGCAGCATCAGCAACCGCAGCAGCTCCTGCGTCGCGCTGCTCGTCAGGTGCTGGGCAGCGTGGACGCGCACCGGCGTGTCCGCGCAGCCCAGTTGCTCGGCCTGCGCATGGACCGAGTACGCCAGCCGCCACGCACGGGCCGGGACCGCGAGGTAGCGCAGCAGGTGCGCCTTGGCCAGCATGCGGGTCGCGTTCAGCGCCCGCGCCGCGGCGGTCGGAGCGAGCGGACCCTGCACCGCGCCGGAGAGCGCCTGCGACAGCGCGTTCAGGTAGTCGACCAGCGCGATCCAGTTCGCCTCGCGCCCGCGCTGCGCCTGGACCGGCCAGGCGAAGAACTGCGCCAGCAGCGCGTCGGCGTGGCGCTGGCCGGCTTCCTGCGCCAGAGCGAGGATCTCCACCCGCGCCCGTTCGTCCGGCGCCGCGCTCGCGGCGAGCGACTCGAGCCAGCCGCGCATATCGTTCAGCGCCACCAGCGGATCGGCGTCGCACATCTCCGCCAGCAGCTTCTTCGCCGCTGCGGGATCGCGCATCGGATCCCCGCCGGAGCCGCCGCCTTCGTGCTTCATCCACTCGAGCATGGGGCTAGAGCTCGCGCTCGAGCAGAGGCGGAGTTTCGACGCCCGGCAGCACCTCGACGTCCTTCAGCTTCCTCTCGATCTGGCGCGTGCGCGTCTCGGCGGCGTCGATCGAGTTGGCCACCGTCTGAAGCTGCGCCTTGGTGCGCGCCAGCACCTCGCCGAAGCGGCCGAACTCGCTCTTGACCGCACCCAGCACCTGCCAGACCTCGGACGAGCGCTTCTCGATCGCGAGCGTGCGAAAGCCCATCTGCAGGCTGTTGAGCAGCGCGCTGAGCGTGGTCGGGCCGCACAGCGTGACGCGGAAGTCGCGCTGCAGCGCCTCGAACAGACCGGGCCTTCGCAGCACCTCGGCGTACAGGCCCTCGAACGGCAGGTAGAGCAGGCCGAAGTCGGTGGTTGCCGGCGGCGCGAGGTACTTCTCGCCGATCGTCTTCGCCTCGAGCCGGATGCGCGCCTCGAGCGCCTTGGACGCGACCTCAACCGCGCCCGGGTCGGCCGCGTCCTGCGCCTCCTGCAGGCGCTGGTAGTCCTCGGTCGGGAACTTGGCATCCAGCGGCAGCCACACCATGCCCTCGCTGCCGCGCCCGGGCAGCTTGATCGCGAACTCGACCCGGTCCCTCGAGTCCGGCTTGGTCGCGACGTTGGTCTCGTACTGCTCAGGGGTGAGGATCTGCTCCAGCAGCGCCGCGAGCTGCACCTCGCCCATCACGCCGCGGTTCTTGACGTTGGAGAGCACCTTCTTCAGGTCGCCCACGCCCGCGGCGAGCGACTGCATCTCGCCCAGGCCCTTGTGCACCAGCTCGAGCCGTTCGGAGACCACCTTGAACGACTGCGACAGCCGCTGCTCGAGGGTCGCATGCAGCTTCTCGTCCACCGTGAGACGCATCTGCTCGAGCTTGGCGGCGTTCTCGACCCGGATCTTCTCCAGCCCCTGCTCGAGCGTGCCGCGCAGCGCCTCGAACTGCTGGTTCTGCAGCCCGGCGACCGAGGCGATCTGGGTCGACATCCCCTGACCGAAGGTGACGAGGCTCCTCGACAGCTCCTCGCGCGCCTCGCGCGCCGAATCACGCTCGCGCGCGAGCAGCACCCCCAGCAGCACCACTGCGATGGCGGCGGCGACCAGCGTCAGCACGAGCAGGATCTCGTACATTTGTGGCATCAGATTACACCCGATCGCCAGGAATCATCAGCGATAAACTTCGCGCCGGTGCCCGACCGCGAGCGCCAGCACGACCAGCCGGCCGTCGAGGATCTGGCAGATGATGCGGTAGTCGCCCACCCGGTAGCGCCACAGCCCGGCGCGGCCGCCCTTGAGCGCCTCGCCGAAGTGGCGCGGGTTCTTGCAGCCTTCGATGCGCTCCTCGAGCCAGTCGAGGATCCGGCGCCGCACCTGCGCGTCGAGCTTGCGCAGCTGGCGCTCGGCGTGGTCCGTGATCTCAACGCTCCAGGCCAAGCTCTTTTCTGAGCTGACGCAGCGACTTCCTCGAGCGCGTAGTACGCAGCGCCTTGTCCGCCAGCTCCAGGTCCTCGGCGTCCTCGAGCAGGCGTACGATCGCCTCGCGCACCACCTCGCTCTTGGAGCGCCCGCTCACGCGCGCCAGCGCGGCGAGCTTGGCTTCCAGTTCCTTTTCGAGACGCAGAGCAAGCATGGCAGCCACCTGTATAACGACGTATGACAATGATACCAGACGGGCGGGACGGAATAAACGTGGTCTGACCCCGGTTAGGCGGACTCGCGCAGGGTGAGGGCGGGCGAGGCGCGAAGGACTTTTCTGGACGAGAGCCAGGCGTTGAGCGAAAGAAGCAGGATGCCGGCGAGCGGACCGGCGACGAGCAGCATCGGGCTGGGGGGCAGGTCGAGGTCGAACACGCGCTGGGCGAGCAGCTGACCGATGGCGGCGGCGCCCGCGGCGGCGAGGATGCCGGCGACCAGGCCCATGGCCAGGAACTCGGCGCGCTGGCTGGCGGCGACCTGGGCGCGCGAGGCGCCGAAGACGCGCATTACCGCCGCCTCGCGCCGGCGCTCGTCCTCGGTCGACACGAGCGCGGAGTACAGCACCAGCAGACCCGCGCCGAGGGCGAACAGGAACACGAACTGGACCGCGTGGATCAGCTGGTCGATCACGCCCTGCGCCTGGCGCAGCGCGGCGCCGATGTCGACCACGGTGAGGTTGGGAAAGCGCTGCGTGAGCGCCTGCATCGCGCGCTCCTCGCTCGGCGCGACGCGGAACGCGGTGATGTAGCTGGTCGGCATCGATTCGAGCAGCGCAGGCGGCGCGATGACGAAGAAATTGACCTTCATCGAGTCCCAGCGCAGTTTCCTGAGCGAGGTGATGCGGCCGCGGAAGGACTCGTCGCCAACCTCGAAAGTAAGCTCGTCGCCCAGCTTCCAGCCCAGGGTTTTGGCGATGCCTTCTTCGACCGAGAGCTGGTGCGGGTCGGCGCCCTTGCGCCACCACTCGCCCTCGGCGAGCTGGTTGTAGCCCGGCATCTCGTCGGCGTAGGACAGGTTGAACTCGCGCTCGACCAGACGCTTGGCGCGCTCATCCGCGTAGCCGCTCTCGGACACCGGCTTGCCGTCGCGCGATACCACGCGCCCGCGCACCATGGGATGGATCTCGGGCGCGCCGATGCCGCGTTCGGCGAAGAATGTCTTCACCGGCGCGAGCTGCCCGGGCTGGATGCCGAGCACGAAGCGGTTCGGCGCGTCGGGCGGCGCGGCGCGGCGCCAGGCGTCGACCAGGTCGTTGCGCGTGAAGCCGAGCAGCAGCACCGCGGTCAAGCCGAGCGCGAGGCTCGCGACCTGGATCGCGTTGCCGCGCGCGTGGCGCTTCAGGTTCGCCAGCCCGTAGCGCAGCGCGCTGCTTTTCGCACCCGCCAGGCGCACCACCGGCGCGCTCGCCGCGGCGCGCAGCGCGGCCCACGCAGCGGCGTAGAACAACGCCGCCGCGACCCCGAAGCCGCCCACCACGTAGGCGCCCAGGCGCAGGTCGCCCGCCTGCCACACCAGCAGGGCCGCGAGCGCGCACAGGCCCAGCGCGTACGTCGCGACCGTTTCGCGCCGCGCCGGGTCGGACTCGCGCCGGATGACGCGCAGCGCGGGGACGTTCCTCAACTGCACCAGCGGCGGCAGCGCGAAGCCGAGCAGCAGCACCAGCCCGACCAGGAAGCCCTGCGCCGCGGGCAGCAGAGTCGGCGCGGGAAGGTCTGCCTGCAGCAGCCCGGCGAGCGCGCCGGCGAGCGCCTCCTGCGCGGCG
>JBOIFB010000028.1:0-17688 GCA_050741415.1 Burkholderiales bacterium
GCGCGGTGCAGGACATGCTGCGCGAGACCCTCGCCGCGGCGACCCTGGCCAAGGCTCCCGCCGTCGGCTGGCTCGACGAGGACGCCGCGCCCGGGCCCGGGCTCACGCCGGCGTTCGGGCCGCGCGATCTGGCGTCGTACCCGGCCACGGCGCCCGCGAGCGCCAACACCGAGGACGATCTCGCGCACATCCTGTTCACTTCCGGATCCACCGGGCTGCCCAAGGGGGTCATGATCACCCACCGCAACGTGCTGCGCTTCATCCGCTGGGCGAGCGCGTACTTCCGCATCGCGGCGGGAGAGCGGATCTCGCAGCAGCCGCCGTTTCATTTCGACCTCTCCACCTTCGACATCTACGGCGCGCTGTCGGCCGGCGCCGAGCTGCACCTGGTCCCGCCCGGGCTCAATCTCCTGCCGCACAAGCTGGCGCAGTTCATCCGCGACGCCCACCTCACGCAGTGGTTCTCGGTGCCCGCCGCGCTCAACCTGATGGCGAAGTTCGACGTGGTGAAGCCGGGCGACTTTCCCCACCTGCGGCGCGTGCTGTGGGCCGGGGAGGCGCTCCCGACGCCCACCCTGATCCACTGGATGCGGCGCCTGCCGCGGGCCCGCTTCACCAACCTGTACGGACCGACCGAAACCACGATCGCGAGCAGCTACTACACGCTGCCGCGCTGCCCGGACGGTCCGCGCGCGCCGGTTCCGATCGGCAGCGCCTGCGACGGAGAGGAGCTGCTGGTGCTCGACGCCGAGCTGCGGCCGCTGCCGGCGGGCGGCCTCGGCGAGCTGTACATCAGCGGCGCGGGGCTCAGCCCGGGCTACTGGCGCGACCCGGACAAGACCCGCAGCGCCTTCCTGCCGCGCCCCGGCGCGGCGGACCCGTCGGAGCGCATCTACCGCACCGGCGACCTGGGCTACCGGGGAGCTGACAGGCTGTTCTACTTCGCCGGCCGCGCCGACAGCCAGGTCAAGAGCCGCGGCTACCGCATCGAGCTGGGCGAGATCGAGGCGGCGCTCAATTCGCTGCGCAGCCTGCAGGAGAGCGCGGTCGTGGCGATCCCGTCCGACGGATTCGAAGGCAGCCTGATCTGCTGCGCCTACGTCCCGGCGCGCGGCGCGCAGGCCGCGCCCGATGCGCTGCGCAAGCGCCTCGGCGCGCTGCTGCCCTCCTACATGCTGCCCGCGCGCTGGATGCGCTGGGATGCGCTGCCGAAGAACGCGAACGGCAAGACCGACCGCCCCCGTTTGCGGGCCGAGTTCACGCGCGTCGAAGCGCATGCGCCAGAAGTCGAACGGAGACGGGCTTGAGCGGCGAGAACGCAATCATCGAGCGCCTGGGACGGGTTTTCGCCGATACGCTGCAGATCGAGGCGCCGCCTCCGGACGCCGACCTGCTGGCGAGCGGAATTCTCGACTCGTTCCAGCTCGTCGCGCTGCTCGCCGACCTCGAGCAGAGTTTCGGCCTGCGCATCAGGATCGAGGAAACCGAGCTCGACGATTTTCGCACCCTCGAGCGGATCGCGCGGCTGGTCGCGTCCAATTCCCGCCTGAGTGAGCACAATCCGCATCCTTGAGCCGCGCGACATCCCCGCCGCTGCCGACCTGTTCGCGCGCGTCTATCCGCAGCAGCGCTGGCGTTCGCGCTCGGAGTTCCAGTACTACGTCCGCGAGGTGCTGTTCGAGAACCCGTGGCGCGATCCCGAGCTGCCATCCTGGATAGCGGAAGACGGCGACCGCATCTCGGGCTGGTACGCCGTCATGCCGCGGCGCATGCGGCTGCACGGACGCCCGATCCGGGTCGCCGTCGCCTGCCAGTACATGGTGGATCCCGGCCACCGCCAGGGCCTGACCGCGCTGCAGCTGGCGAAGGCCTGCCTTTCGGGGCCGCAGGATCTCACGCTCGCCGACGGCGCGAATGACGAGTCGAGGCGCATGTGGACCGCGGTCGCCGGCAGCGCACCGCTGCTCAACAGCCTGCACTGGACACGCCCGCTGCGCCCCGCGCGCTTCCTGCTCTCGCTGCTCGAGCGGCGCGCCGCCGTGCCCGCCCTCGTGGCGCACGCGGCGCGGCCGCTGGGCGCCGTCGCCGATGCATTCGCGGCCCGACTCGGCCCGAACCGATTCCTGCGCGAAGATCCCGACCGCGCGGACGAGCGGCTCGACGCGCAGACGATGCTCGCTCACCTGCCCGAGGTGCTGCGCGGCTACGCCCTGCAGCCGGAGTACGACGAGGCGTCGCTCGCCTGGCTGCTCGATGAGGCGGCGCGCAAGACCGGCCACGGGAGTCTGCGCGCGCGCGCGGTGCGCGACGGCGACGGACGGCTCGCCGGGTGGTACCTGCACTACGTGCGCGCGGGCGGCGTGAGCGAAGTGCTCCAGGTCGCGGCCGCGGACGGCTCGTTCGACTGCGTGCTGAAGCGGCTGCTCGCCGATGCCTCGCGCCAGGGCGCGGTCGCCGTACACGGGCGACTGGAGCCGCGTTTCGCCCGGGAGCTCTCCGAGCGCCACTGCTGGATGCGCACGGACGGCACCTGGATGCTGGTGCACTCACGCCATCCCGAAGTCCTGCACGCGATCCACCAGGGAGAGGCCTTTCTCAGCCGGCTGGAGGGGGAATGGTGGATGCGATTCATGGGCGAGAAAAACGGAGCGTCGACATGAAAATCCTCAAAGTCGGCCTGCTGCTCGACAGCACCCGGTCGGACATATACGTGCACGAGCTTGCGCTGTGGGCGAAAAATCGGCCGGATATCGAGATCTCGCATTTGATTCTTCACCCCGCGCGCGGAGCTTCCGCGCTCGGCAAGCTGAGGGAGCTGCTGCGCACTCACCGCTTGCACCTGCTTCCCGCAAAGGTCGCCTTGCGCGCGATCGTATGGCTCGAGAAAATACTGCTCCGGCGAACCGCCACTTACAGGGATCATTACCGGGCGCGCGATCTCGCGGGCGTCGTCGAGCGGGTCGTTCAGATCGCGCCGATCGTGTCCCGTTCGGGTTTCGTCTACCGGTTCAGCGACGAAGACGTGGCAAAGGTGAAGGCGCTGGGCCTCGACGTGCTGATTCGATGCGGATCCGGCATCCTGCGCGGCGAGATTCTGCGCGCCAGCCGGCTCGGGATCCTGTCTTTTCATCACGGCGACAACAGGGTCAATCGAGGCGGTCCCCCCGGATTCTGGGAGTGTTATTACCGCTGGCCGCAGACGGGCTTCGTCATCCAGCACCTGACCGAGGAGCTCGACGGCGGAGACGTGCTGGTCCGGGGATGGTTCATGACACGCTACCAGTACGCGCAGAATCAGGCCCACCTGTACAAGAAGTCGCTCGTGCACCTCAAGGCGCTGCTCGCGAAAGTCGCCGCGGCGGGCCGGCTGCCGCCGAGCGACATCACACCGGCGCCTTACTTCAACCGCCTGTTCCGCGCCCCGAGTCTGGCTCAATGCCTTGCCTACGCCTGCAAGCTGCTGACGCGCTTGTCGCTGAAGGCGATCGGGCGAATGGTTCTGCCCCGGGAGAGATGGGGCCTCTCGGTGCTGCCGGCTCCCTGGGACAGGGCGGTGCTCTGTCGAAGCACGGAAGCCGCGCTGCCGAAGGGGCACTTCTGGGCGGACCCGTTCCTGTGGACGCACCACGGCAGGACGTTCTGCTTCGTCGAGGACTTCGTCTACAAGGAGGACAAGGCGCGGATCATCGCCCTCGAAGTCAGGGGCACGAGCCTGCTCGAGCACGGTGTCGTGCTGAACGAACCGTTTCATCTGTCTTTTCCTTTCCTGTTCGAGCACGGGGGAGAGCTCTACATGTGCCCCGAATCGCACGCATCGAGGCAGGTGAGGGTTTATCGTTGCGTCGAATTTCCGCTGAAATGGAAGCTGGCAAGCACGCTCATGGACGGCGTATCCGCGGCCGATACGATCTTGTTTACAAAGAGCGGCAAATGGTGGATGTTGACGTCAATCGACGAATCCGGAACCGCCGATCACTGCTGCGAGCTGTATCTGTTCTCGAGCGACTCGCCGCTGAGCACCGCATGGGTTCCGCATCCGCAGAATCCGCTGCGCATCGATTCGTTCGGCGGGCGCAACGCGGGTTTGATCATCGAAGGCGAGAGAATCTACCGCATGGCGCAGTGCCAGGGCTTCGATCTATACGGGCACAGCCTGCGGGCGTACGAGATCAAGGAGATCTCGGAAACCCGTTACGTCGAGGAGCTCGTGGCAAGCATCGGTCCCGGATACCGGCGAGGGCTGCTAGGCACGCACCACCTTTCGACCGACGGCAAGATCACCGTCATCGATCACGTGTCGCGCCCGCTCTCGTTCTCCAGGTCGCGACTCGCGGTCGTGTCAAGCGCCGACAGGGTTCAACGCGCCTCGCGCGGAAAGCGGTTCGACCCGGAAACCATACGCACCGCAGCCTCGCGTCGCGTGAGCGAATGAGTGCGCGCCGGCGCGCAACAGGTAGACATTGCCGAAGGTCCGATAGCCCATCCGCGCCACCGACTGCAAGGAGGCGAAGTTGTTGGAGTAGACCCAGGAGATCAGCCCCTTCCTGCCCTCTTCGGTGAATGCCCGCAGCGCGCGGCACATCCCCACCGCGTGCAGCCGCCGGCCGCGGTACGCAGTCGCCGTGTAACCCTTGTACATGTAGACGAAGCGGGGGTCGAAGTGAAGCAGGAAGTGCTCGTCGATCGGACTCGGCAGGCCGGAATACCAGCCGTAGGCCGCCAGCGCCTCGCCGTCGAAAAGCGCGTAGCAACGATCGCCGCGCGCCCGCGCTTCGCGCAAGAACTCAGTTGAAAGTTCATAAGTGCCGGCGGCCGCGAATCGCGCCAGCTCGTCCTCGTCGACGAAGCGCGCCTCGAGTCCCTGCGCGTCGAAGAAACGCGGATCCGGCACGTCCTGCAGCCGCACTGTCATTGCTCTGAGAACGCGCAGGTCGACGACCTTGTTTACCGCGCGCCAGCCGACATCGTGTGCCGCGGCCGCGAACCCATAACGGCGAAGATCTTCCCGGATGTTGTCGAAGGCCTGACGCACTTGCATGGGGACCCCCCTGTCGTCGGTCGAGGCCGCAGGCGACATCCGCCCGCAGTGCCAGACCAGGTTACGGCGCGCGGCTTTCAGCGCGACGCGCGGCGCCATGGGCCGAACGGACTAGCAGCCGGTGCGGGGCCCGGAGAGTCGTGACATGTGCGACCGCTAGGATCGACGGCACGATGAAGATCTGCTTCGTTGGCCTGGAGAACCTGTCGGTCCTCGCGCCCGAGCACTGCGACCGCTACGTCGGGGGCGAGTCGGTTCAGCAGACGTTGCTCGCGCGCGCCATGGCGCGCCGCGGCCACGAGGTGTGCATGGTCGTCGCGGACTACGGGCAGCCCGACGGCGCGCAGTGGGACGGCGTGCGCACCTTCAAGGCGTTTCGCGCCGACGCGGGGCTGCCGGGATTGCGCTTCATCCATCCCCGCTGGACGGGAATGTGGGCCGCCCTCGCGCGCGTCGACGCCGACGTCTACTACACCAGCTGCGCAGGCATGCAGGTAGGGCTGGCTGCGCTCTTCTGCCGCCGCTTCCGCCGTCGACTGGTGTTCCGCGCCGCGAGCAATGCCGATTGCGACAGGTCGCGCCTGCTGGTGCGCTATGCCCGCGATCGCCGGCTGTACGAGTACGGCCTGCGGCGCGCGGATGAGGTCCTGGTGCAGAGCACCTGGCAGCAGCAGGCTCTCGCGCGTAACTACGGGCTGCCGAGCCGCGTCGCGGGGATGCTGGTCGAACACCCCGGGCCGGCGCGCGCGCGCGACATCGACGTGCTGTGGGTCGGCAACATCCGCCGCGTGAAACGGCCCGATCGCATGCTCGAGCTGGCGGACCGGCTGCCGCAGGCGAGATTGCACATGGTGGGCGGACTGCTGCCGGGCGACGTGGACCAGGAAGCCCTGTTCGAGGAGGTGGCGTGCGCGGCCGCCGCCAGGCCGAACTTGTCGTTCCACGGCCACCTGCCGTATCCGGAGGCGAGCGCGCTCTACGCCCGAGGCAAAGTTCTCGTCAATACGTCCGATGTGGAAGGGTTTCCGAATACCTACCTGCAAGCCTGGATCAGAGGCGTCCCGGTCGTGACCCTCATCGATCCCGACGGCGTGATCGCCCGCGAAGGCCTCGGCGTACACCTGCGCGACCCGGCGCAGTTCAGCGGCGCCATCGAGCGCCTGCTCTCGGATACGGGCGCCTGGCAGGCGGCGAGCGATCGATGCCGCGCGTTCATGGAGCGCGAATACGGCGAAGCGCGGGTCCTGCCTGCCTACCTTGACACCTTCGAGCGCGTGCTGCGCCCTGCCGCGGCGCAGGCCCGGACCCTGCATGCCTGAGACGCCGTTCATCGTCACGATCGACACCGAGGGCGACGATCTGTGGTCGAAGCCGCGCGAGATCACCACCCGCAATGCCGCCTACCTGCCGCGCTTCCAGGCGCTGTGCGAGCGCTTCGGCTTCAAGCCGGTCTATCTCACGAACTACGAGATGGCGACCTGCGCGACCTTCGTCGAGTTCGCGCGCGACGTGCTGGCGCGCGACGCGGGCGAGGTGGGCATGCACCTGCACGCCTGGAACTCCCCGCCGCTCGTTCCGCTCACCGGCGACGACTTCCGCTTTCAGCCCTTCCTGATCGAATATCCCGAGCCGGTGATGCGGGAGAAGATCAGGACCCTCACCCGCCTGCTCGAGGACCGGTTCGGCTGCCAGGTGGTCAGTCATCGCGCCGGGCGCGTTGCCTTCGACGGCCGCTACGCCGCGATGCTGCTCGACGAGGCCTATTGCGTCGACTGCTCGGTCACGCCGGGCGTGGACTGGCGACCAACGTGGGGCGATCCGGCGGGCAACGGCGGAACCGATTACAGCTCGTTTCCCGGCCGGCCCTACTTCGTCGACCCGCAGGACATCTCGCGACCCGCGGCCAAGGGTCTGCTCGAGGTGCCGGTGACGATCCGCCCCAGCGCGCTCTATCTGCGCGCGCCGTGGGTCTACCGCATCCCCCTGCTGCGGCGGGTTGCGAACCGGGCGTCGCCGGGCTTGAGCTGGCTGAACCCGGCCGAAAACCGGCTCGACGCGATGCTGCGCGCGGCGCGCGGCGCGCGGCGCGAAGGCGTCTATCACCTGGAATTCATGCTGCACTCGTCCGAGCTGATGCCCGGCGGCAGCCCGAGCTATCGCGATCGGTCCAGCATCGAGCGGCTGTACGAGCAGCTGGAGGTCCTGTTCGGAGAGCTGTCGAGCTGGTGCCGCGGCACGACGCTGAAGGAATTCCACGCCGAGCTGACCAGCGGAGGTTACGCTCATGATCCGGCTTGAAGGTCGCGCCGCGGTCTACGGGGAAGTGTGGTTCGACGAGGAGCCGTCGCGCGATTCCGGCGTGGACATCGTTCTGTACCGCCAGAGAAGGTCTCCGGTCGCGCACGCAAAGGTGACGCCGTTCCTGACGATGATCACCGATCTGTCGGTCGATGAGGGCGCGCTCGTCGGGCAGTTCGGCAAGGATTGCCGCTACAAGGTCCACCGCGCGGAGACGAAGGACCGGCTGCGCATGGAGCTGAGCGACGATCCGCGCGACACGTTGGAGGAATTCCGAGCCTTCTACGACGCCTTCGCCAATCAAAAGAGCGTTCCGCCCTGCGACGGCAAGTGGCTGTGCGCCGCCTGCAAGGCCGGCCAGCTCGCGCTCACCTGCGCCTCGCGCGACGGCGAGACGCTGGTCCGGCACGCGTACCTGCTGTCGGGAGACACCGCCTGGCTGCAGTACACCGCCTCGTGCTTTCGCGACCGCAACAACGCCACCCGCGCGCTCATCGGGCGCGCCAACCGCTGGCTGCACTGGCAGGATATGCTGCATTTCAAGCAGCTGGGGATCCGGCGCTACGACTGGGGCGGCCTGTTCGAGGACGAATCGGAGCCCGGCAACGCGGGGATCAACCGCTTCAAGAAGGACTTCGGCGGGCAGCCGGTGCGCAGCTATGAGTGCGTGCAGCCGGTGACGCTCAAGGGGCGGATCTACCTGCCGCTGCGCGACGCCTGGCGGCGCCTCGGCTTGGCGAATCCTAGTTGACCGCCGCCATCCCGCTCGCGGAGTCGAAGCTCACCGTCCTGCCGCCCACGGCCACGCTCCAGCCGCTGCCGGTCCTGATTGCGGGAGCAGGCGTATCGTCGCAGGCGGCGTCGACCCGCAGCAGCGCGATGAATTCGACCGCGGTCGAGGCGTATGCGCCGATGAACTTGCCGTGGTACTCGGCCGGGGCCACCGCGTTCGGGGCGCGGCTGACGCCGTTCTCGGTAGTGCCCCAGACGCTGTAGCCGGGCTCGGATATCGGCGCGAAGGTGCCGCCCGGGCCCGCGAGGACGTCCACGCACAGGGACCGGCCGCCGCGGCGGATCAGGACCCGGCTGCCGCTGCGGATCACCTTGATCGGGTCGAGCGCGTGGATGTTCCATTCCCAGCTGCGCGGCGTGCTCGAAGCGAGAGAGTCGTACACCAGTATGGTGTTGGGGCGCAGATATACCAGCGTGCGCACGGCCCTGGTGAGCGGCCCCCTGCCGGAGAGCGTGTTGTTGTAAGCGTCGGTGGCGTCGCCGGCGACGATGTCGTAGCCCGCGGCGCTGTGCTGCTGGATGATCCGGCCGTAGCGGATGCGCGCGTAGCGGGGCGCATCTCCCGGGTGCTGCGGCACGAGCTCGACTGCGTGCTCGCCATGGCCGCCGTCGTAGGTGATCGCATTCTTGGACCGGGTGCGCTTGACCCAGTACTGCCAGTGATTCGTGTTGTAGCCGTCGTAATAGCCCGACTCGATCGCCAGGCGCTCGCCGCCCGCGTTGATGACGAACGCGTTCTGGTCGGCCGCTTGATGGTTGTAGGCGCCGAACGGCGACGGGCTCGATTTGAAGTACACCGAGGTGCGCTTGGGATCGGACAGGTCGCTGTGCATCGCCATCCAGCCGATCGCCGGCAGGTAGAGCGAATTCGGCGTCCCGGCCGGGAACGGCGCCTGCGGCAGGCAGGGGTCCGGAGGCGCCATCAGGTACTCGATCCTCCTGTAATCCTCGCCGGCTAGGCTCCCCGCGTACCAGCAGCCGAGCGCGCTCGGCGCGAAATAGGTATAGCCCTTCACATAGCGCGCGCGCTCCTCCAGCAGCTGGGGATCGGCGAAGCCGTCGCCGAACAGGCCGATCGGCGTGCCGGGATCGCGTGCCCGCGCGGCCTGCACGGCGGGTTCGGCAGCGTAGGTCGGCGGCATGAAGTAGGCGAGGAACCTGCCGAAGTCGCGCACCCAGGCCTTGTGCGCCAGATCGATGCAGGTCCGGGGACTGCCGCAGGTCGCGCGCCGCAGCGCATACCACGCGCTCAGCTGCGCGCCGATGTCCCACAAGGCGTAGGCGGTGCCGTTGGCGTAGCCGCCTTCGCCGCCCCAGGGGCTGGTCGTGTTGAGCACATACGGCAGAAGGTCTACCAGCCAGCGCTGCGCCTCGGGCAGATCGCCCACCAGCAGCGTCGACATCACCGCGATCATTGCGGCAGTGCTCGCGCGGTGCGAATCACGCGGCCAGCGGTACAACGGCGGCGGCACATAGGACGCGTCGTAGGGCCAGCCGTTGGCACCGGTCACCCAGCCGTAAAGATCGCCGATGCGCACGCTCAGCATCGACGCAAGCGTTTTCCGCTCCGCCTTGTCGAGTGCCGGCGCAAGCCAGTCGTAGCCGAGCGTGGCGACCCAGGCGACGAAAGTGGACTCGATGTCGTTGCTCGAGGTGGGTCCGCGCGGATCCCACGCGGCGAGGCTGAGCACGCGCCGCTTCGCGTCCGCCAGGTAGGCGTCGGTACCGTCGTAGGCGTGCGCCATGAGCGACGCCAGCGCCATCGAGCCGAAGCGGAATCCGTCGCCCTGCGCGCCGGCGGCGGGCGGCTGCGGGTCGGTCTTCACCTGCCAGCGCAGCGCGGCGAGCGGCAGGCCGCGCTGGCCGGCCATCGTCGCGAGCGTCACAGCGTCGGGAAGGCTGCGAGGATGCGGCTCGGCCGCGAGCCGGGCTGCGAGCGCGGCCATGTCGGGCACCACGAACGGCACTGCGGCGGCGTCGACGCTGAACCGGCGCGCCTGGCTCGTGTGGCCGTTCTGCGTCACCGCCCAACGGTAGTCACCGGCAGGCAGCGCCGTATCCCAGTTGAACCAGTTGTGGCGGGTGTCGCGCGTCTCGATGTGGCCGTCGGGAAAGGTCAGCCTCAGCGTATAGGCGGCCTCGCTCACGTAGGGCCAGCTGAAATCCGGCGGATTCTCCTGCACCTGCGCGCAGTCGGCGGGGCGCGCCGTCTCGGTGCCCGGATCCGCTGCGAAAGCCGTCACCATCCAATCCGTGCCGGAGCCCAGAACGCAGGGCGCCGCCCGGGCGGCAAAGGGCAGGCCCGTGGCGAGCACAAAGGCGAGGAAAGCGCCGAATTTCATTCGCCCCACTCCAAACGGACTACGGCCGATCGCCTTGTTGTTCGACAAGGAAACACCCTCGCCCGACTATCATTGTCCGGGTGCAAACGGTGTCCACACGCGTCGCTCCGACCTTGCCGTTACGCGACCTTTGGCGTCGCCGGCAAACCGTCCTGACCTTGCTGCTGCGCTTGTCGAAGCTGTTTTCCAGGCTGCGCGGCCGCCGGGTCCTGCCTCCCGGCATCCGGATCGGGGAGGACGTGCACATCGGGGACGCGGACCGGTTCGACTGGTGCCACGGACGGCACATCACGATCGGCGACAGGGCCACCATCGCCAGCGGAGTGACGATCATGTGCCACGACGCGGCCAGTTTCCGTCGCCTCGGGGCGACCTGGGTCGCGCCGGTCACGATCGGGGCTGGAGTCTACATCGGCGTGGAGGCGGTGCTGCTGCCGGGAGTCACGATCGGAGAGGGCGCCGTGGTAGCGGCTGGCGCGGTCGTCACGCGCGACGTCGCTCCAGGCGCGCTCGTGGCTGGTGTCCCGGCGCGGCAGATCGGGTCTGTCGCCGATCTGGACGAGCGGCGCCGCGAGCGCATGTCCGGGGCGCCGCGGTTCCGCGCGGTGGAATACAACCGGGACAGACTGCCGGCGGACAAGGATCGGGAACTGCGCGAGGCGGTCGAAAAGCACGGCGGTTACTTTCTCGTCTGACCGCCGCGCAAATTGGCGGCCCGGATCGCCAGTCTTGTCGATACGCGACGTTTCATAATTCGTCCGTCATCCGCCGTACTCCCACGGCGATTCGGCGACGGTCAAGGGGCGCACCTGCTCCCGGCATGCCGCCTCCACCACCTCGAGGATCACCAGCGCGTGGTCGCCGCCGCTGTCGAGGATCTGCGCCACGCGGCACTCGACGTGGGCCGGCAGGGCCGCCAGCACCGGCGCCGCGGTGGTTCCGGCGGCGAAGCGCTCGCCGTTGATCGTCTCGCCCTCGGCGCGGGTGGGATGGAAGAACCGCAGCGCGAGCTCCTGCTGGCGCTCGCCCACCACGTGCAGCACGGCGCAGCCGCTCTCGGCCAGGCAGGCGTACACGTTGCAGTCCCGGCGCACCGCGGCCATCACCAGCGGCGGCTTGAACGAGACCTGCGAGACCCAGGTCACGGTCGCCGCGCCGTAGCGCTCGCCGCTGCGCGAGGTCAGGACGTAGACCCCGTTCGAGATCATGCGCAGCGCCTGCCGCTTGGCCTTCGCGTCCATCGCGCTCCTCGCGCCTATGCCGGGCGCGCCTCGAATGCCTCTTCGCGCCGCGAGCGCTCGAACCTGCGCCACTGCTTCTCGTCGAGCTCGCGGTGCTCCGAGGCGAGCAGGTCGAACAGCAGCCGGTCGTGCGGCCGCCCGTCGATGCAGTGGCACTGGCGCAGGCGCCCCGCGGGGCGAAAGCCGATGCGGGTGATGATTCGCACCGACGGGTTACCCTCGGCCGCCCAGGTGTTCACCGAATGAAGGCGAAGCTCGCGAAACGCGATCGTCATCAGCTTCGAGCTCGCGAGCGTCGAGTAGCCGCGGCTGGCGAAGGACTTGTCCCCCGAAACGCCCCAGTAGGTCGCGGTCCTGAACACCGGGTCGACGCTGCTCAATGCGACCATCCCGATCGGCGTGTCGTCGCGGTCCGAGGTGTAGGCGCGCAGGAAGTGCGTCTCGCGCCGCGCCATGAGCGCGAGGATCGAAGGCGTGACGGGCTGGTGGCCGATGCCGAAGTCGAGCCATTCGCTGTTTTCCTTGCGCGCGAGCCAGCCCGCGGCCAGCTCGAACATCGCGGGCGAGTACAGCGGCAGCAGCTTCACGTTTGCGCCCTTCCGGCCACGGGTGCGATCCGCGGCGCGCGCCAGAGCGAGGCGTAGGCGGCGAGCAGCCTGGGCGCCTCGTGGCGCCATTCGAGCTCGGCCTCCACCCGCCTGCGGCCGTACTCGCCCATGCGCGCGCGCCGCGCCGGGTCGTCGAGCAGCTCGACCAGCTTCGCGCCGAGGTCGCGCGCGTCGTTGCGCCGCGCGTAGAGCGACGCCTCGCGCGCCGAGCGGCGTCCCTCGGTCAGATCGAACTGCACCAGCGGCTTGCCGAGCGCCATGTACTCCATGACCTTGTTCATGGTCGACTTGTCGTTCATCTCGTTCGCGACGTCGGGATTGACGCAGACGTCGGCGGTATTGAGCATCGCCAGCATCTCGGCGTCCGGAACGCGCCCGGTGAAGGTCACGTGCTCGGCCACGCCGAGCTCGGCGGCGAGCGCCTTCATCTCCTCGAGCGAGGTGCCGCCGCCCACCAGGCCGAAGTGCACGTCGCTGCGGCCGAGCTCGCGCACGATGTGCTGCGCGGCGCGCAAGAGGTAGTCGATGCCCTCCTGGCGGCCCATCACGCCGACGTAGCCCACCAGGTAGCGGCGCCCGTGCTTGAGGCGCTCGTCCGGCGGCGTGATCCTCATCCGCTCGAGGCTGGGGCCGCTGCGCACGACGAACACGCGCTCAGGCGGCATGCCGCCGCGCCCGATCGCGATGCGGCGGTAGGACTCGTTGGTCGCGATCGACACGTCGGCGGCGCGGAAGGTCCAGCGCTCGAGCCTGAGCATCAGGCGGTAGAAGAAGTCGCGCCGGCCGAACTTCGCCTCGTACAGCTCCGGGTTGAGATCGTGGTGGTCGAACACGAATTTCTTGCCCAGCAGCTTGAAGAACCCGCCGATCAGGAAGAACAGGTCCGGCGGGTTGCAGGCGTGCACCACGTCGAAGCCGCGCGTCAGCAGCACCCGCCAGGCGAGCGCGAAGCTCGCGCCGAGCGCGATCGCGTACTCGAGCGCGTAGCCCGCCGCGCCGGCGGCCTCGACGGACAGCCGGTAGCGGTGGATGTCGATTCCGCCGATCGACTCGAAGCGGCCCTCGCAACCCGGGCCGGTGGGGCATACGATCGATACTCCGTATCCCGCGTCGCGCAGCGCGCAGGCTTCCTGCCACACGCGCCGGTCGAACGGGCTCGGCAGGTTCTCGACCAGGATCAGGACGCGCTTCACCAGCAGATTCCCTCGTAGGCGCCGGCCACGCTGCGCGCGTCGGTCACGCGCACCAGGTCGATGATCGTCTGGCCCTCGCGCAGCTGCCTGGGAACGTCGCGGAACTCGGGCGCCGCGTTGCCGATGACGAGGGTCGAGGCATGATCCAGCACGTCCTCGAGGCGCGGCGCCATCAGGCGCGACAGATGCGGAATGCGCTCGAGGATGTACTCCCGATTGGCGCCGTGGATGCGCGCGAGCGCCACGTTGCGGTCGTAGATGCGCAGGTCGTAGCCCTTGCCGATCAGGCGCTCGGCCAGCTCGACCACCGGGCTCTCGCGCAGGTCGTCGGTGCCCGCCTTGAAGCTGAAGCCGAGGATGCCGACCTTGCGATGGCCCTGCTCGATCACCGCCTGCAGGGCGCGCTCGATCTGCAGCGCGTTGCTCGGCAGCACCGCCGCCAGGATCGGCAGCGAGACGTCGAGCGTCTTCGCCTTGTACAGCAGCGCGCGCAGGTCCTTCGGCAGGCAGGAGCCGCCGAACGCGAAACCGGGCTTGAGGTAGTAAGGCGAGAGATTGAGCTTGGTGTCCTGGCAGAAGATGTCCATCACGCGGTGGCTGTCGACGCCGAGCCCCTTGCACAGGGTTCCGACTTCATTGGCGAAGCCGACCTTGAGCGCGTGCCAGGCGTTGTCGGCGTACTTCACCATCTCCGCAGTCTCGATGTCGCTGCGGATCAGCGGCCCCGGCAGCGCCGCGTACAGGCTCGCCAGCAGGTCGCCGCTGGCGCGGTTGATCTCGCTGATGACGGTCTTCGGCGGCTGGTAGAAATCGCGCACCGCGGTCCCCTCGCGCAGGAACTCGGGGTTGATGCAGACGCCGAAATCGACTCCGGCGCGCCGGCCCGAAGCAGCCTCGAGCGCTGGAATCACCACGCCGCGCATGGTACCCGGCAGCATGGTGCTGCGGAGCACGACCACGGGCGCGCCGGGATGGCCGCGCAGCGCGGCGCCGATCTGCTCGCACACGCGGCGCACGTATTTCAGCTCGATGTCGCCGTTGGCGCGGCTCGGCGTGCCCACGCAGACCAGCGACAGGTCCGCCTGCGCGACCGCGGCCTCGGCGTCCGCGGTAGCGCGCAGCCGGCCCGCGGCGACCTGGTACTCGATGATCTCCCCGACCTCGTCTTCGATGATCGGCGACTTGCCGGTGTTGACCAGGGCAACCTTGCGCGGCTCGGGATCGACCCCGATCACCTCGTGCCCCTCGCGCGCGAGGCAGCCCGCGGAAACGGTTCCGACATATCCCAAGCCCAAGACGGCAATTTTCATGCCCATCCTCCGCAGTAGCAGCGACGACCAAGCCCTAGGCTAGGCGTGCTCCGTGACATCGCTGGCCGGGAGGAAGTAGTCCGTTCGGTTCAGAGCGGCGCCCGGGTCACTGCTTCAACAGGATCGCGGCGTGATGTCCGCTCAGGGAGATGGCCGTGACGACCGGAAGCTCGCTCGCGGGCGTGTACAGGTTCTCGTGCGTGCGCTGGCGGCATGGCTGCCGCAAGGTGATCGTGCTCACGTCGTCCGGCGTGGGATTGACGTAGACGTACCCATATTCGAATTCGCGCCCGTATACGTTCGTGCCCCCGATGTTCGCAACGGCGTAGGGCCCGAGCGCCTTGCCCAAGTCGATCATGTCGTACTCGGCGTAGCGCACGATCGCGTTGTAATTCGGAGCGTCGGCGCCGTGGAACATGAAATAGTCGTTGTTGAGCACGTCGTTCTTGGCCAGCAGGAAGGACCCCATCGAGTACCACAGCGTCTGCCAGAAGGTCACCGGCTTGCCCCAGTTGTCGGTGCCCGAGCCTCCCGGCGCGAGTTGAGTGTGGCTCAGCAGCGTGACCTTGGAATGCTGGATCGCGGCCATCGTGTCGAGCTGGTGCTTCCAGGCGGCTTCTGCATAGAATTGGGTCGCCCACGGTCCCCACTGGACCGCGAAGGCGCCTTCTTCCATGACGGCGTCGGGCGGATTGGCGCTCGCGTCGAGCGCCAGCCAGGCGGCGCTGCCGTCCTGCGTTGCCGTCGCACCCCGGTTGCACCACAGGCGCTGGCCGGACCCGTGCATCCCCGCGCTGATAGCGCCGACGAAGCGATTCATGCCGTCGATCCACTCGGCGTTGGTCGGATACGAAACCGGAATTCCGGAATATGGGGAGAAGTCGTTATTCGTGGTGCACAGATCGGCGAACACGCCGTCGGCGACCCAAGGCTGGGTGACGATGTCCGCGTTGACCGCTTCCAGCCAGTACGACTGATATGTCGCGGAGCCGAAATCCATGAGGTAGGAGTACTGATTGGTGCCGGGGATCGAGTACGGAACGTTGTAGATGCGGCTGCCGCCGCCGTCGAGCAGGAACAGTTCCGGCTGATTGCCGTCGAGGCTGCCCATGGAATGTCCGCGCGCATTGTCGTAGCGCCCGAGGTCGAACAGGTCATACGCCCGCGTGCCGTCGTTATAGTTGGTCGCCTCCGCGCCCGCCTCGTAGAGGTAGATGCCGATATCGGAGTTGTAGGGGCGGATCACCGCCCATGTGTTGGGATCGAAGGGGCAATTGGCGGGATCGAGCGCGTGTTCGCAGTAGCGATTGCGATCGAGGTCGAGCAGATCGAACTGTCCCAGCGTCCATGCGTCCGCGTACTTCAACGCCGGACCCCCACCGTAATAAACCAGGAATGTGGGGATGAACCTGCAGGGCGCATAGGCGCTGCCGTTGGACACCGTGACAGGCACCGGCGCCGAGGTGGCGACATTGCCCTGCGTGTCGCGCGCCACTGCGGTGAGGGTATAAGAGCCATTCGGAACGTAGTGCGTGTACGCACGCACCGTGTAAGGAGCGGCGGTCGCCTCGGGCATGATGTCGTGGCCGTCGTACTTGAATTGCACGCCGGCGATTCCCACCGGGGAGGAAGCCGTCGCGCTGATCGTGGTCGTGCCGCAGATGGTTTCGCCCGGCACGGGCGACATGAAGGCAACCGTCGGGGCGACTTGGGCTGAGGCCAGGCGAGCCAGCCCGGCAAGTGAGGCGACAAGCACAAACTTCTGCAGTGCCCGCTTGCGCACCGACCGACGCGCGAAATTCAGGAGGACTCGGCGACTTGTATCCAGACTCATAACGAACCGCAAACATCCCCTGACGAGATCCCGGCAATTAGCAACGTTTGACACACCTTTGTTAGAGGAGATGATCCTGCGGAGGATCCACCCCGTTCGTGACGCTCCTGACGTGCTCGATCAGAAGACATCTAGTTCGATCGGATCAGCACAGGATTCGAGGCACGCCGGCGCCGGCCTGTGGTGCTCGTCGACCTCATGACTTCAAGGCCCAGTAGGCCTGGCGCGCCGGGCGGTAGGCCGAGGAATCCTTCGCGCTCGCCGGAAGGGGTAGTCCGTTCGGACCAGCGATCCACGAATAAGAACGTGGTGCGCAGGCTCGCTCCGCCCGCGATGCGCCCCGCGCACACGATCGTCGGCGAAGGCGTCTTCCGGTCCAGCCCCCGTGAGATCCAGCCGAGCGGTGGATCGTCGCAACCGACGACGATCCTGGGCGCCTCCAGCTCACGCGGGCAGTCGATGCGCAGGTGCACGCCGGCGGAGTCGACCTCGACGCCATGGCCTGCAATCCGCGCCGCGCAGTCTTCCGCCAGGTGCCAGTGCAGCTCGACGAAGTGCTCGCCCGCGCATTCGAGCGTGTCGCGCACTTCGATGCGCGGCCCCCGCTTGTCGAGTTCGATGCGGCGCCGGTGGCGCACCGGGTCGCGCAGCCTCATGTAGCCGTCGTGGACGCCCACGAACAGGTCGCGGCGGGCGTCGGACTCGAACAGCTCGCAGCGCGCCCGCGCGTGCCGCAGCCAAAGGAAGTTGCCGCCGGGCAGCGACTGGTCCTCGCCGTCCACGCGCAGCGTGTTATGCGCCGCCGTGCCGCGGAAATAGTCGCGCCAGCGGCCCTGGCGGTGGTAGGCGTAGGTGCCGGAGTCGACCAGGATCTCGCGGCCGCCGGCGCACAGGGTGAAGGCGAGCGCATCGGCGTGGCCGTGCGCCGCGATCGACAGGTAGCCGAGCGGGCCGGCGTCGGCCACCAGCTTCACTTCGCGCGGCGCGCCGAAATCCTGGCCGAGCACGTAGTAGCCGCCGTCGGCGAACGCG
>JBOIFB010000029.1:0-17455 GCA_050741415.1 Burkholderiales bacterium
GGATCGCGTTCGTCCAGCTCGATATCAAAGCAGTCGATGCCCGCGAACTTCTTGAACAGCACCGCTTTGCCTTCCATGACAGGCTTGGCGGCGAGCGGACCGATGGCGCCCAGGCCCAGCACAGCGGTGCCGTTAGTGACCACGCCGATCAGATTGGCGCGAGAGGTGAGATTGACTGCCTGGGCGGGGTCGCGCTGGATCTCGAGACATGCGGCGGCCACGCCGGGCGTATAGGCAAGCGCCAGATCGCGCTGGTTGGTGAGTTGCTTGGTCGGCAGGATCGAAATCTTGCCCGGGCGCGGCAGACGGTGATATTCGAGCGCGCTCTTCTTCAGTTGCTCGTCCACGTTCGGCTCCTGGAACCCCGCACGCGCGGCTCGACCAGGTGCGAACCCGGAGCGCTCGGGGAAAAAATTATAGCGCACCCCTGGTAGCGCGCCGGCGCCACGGCGGCATCGACGGGCGGATTGTCCGTATAATCAGTGCCGCCATTCGATCCCGCACCCACACCTCACGCCGCGCCGCGGATATCCGCCCATTCGAGGTCATGGAGGTTCAGTCGCGCGCGCGGGCGCTGGAAGACGCGGGGCAGCGCGTGATTCACATGGAGATCGGCGAGCCCGATTTCACCGCGCCCGAGCCGGTGGTCGAAGCCGGGGTGCGTGCACTCCGCGAGGGATTGACCGCCTACACCGCTGCGCTCGGGCTGCCTGCGCTGCGTGAAGCGATCGCCGCGCACTACGCGAGCCGCTACGGCGTCATGGTTTCCGCTGCGCGCATCGCGGTCACCGCCGGCGCTTCCGGAGCGCTGCTGCTCGTGCTTGCCGTGTACGTCGACCCCGGCGACGAAATCCTGCTTCCCGACCCCGGCTACCCGGGCTACCGCCAATTCGTGCGTGCCTTCGAGGGCGTTCCGCGCACCATAGAAGTCCGAGCGGAGTCGGACTTTCAGCCGACGGTCGACTCGGTGGAACGGGCCTGGGGCCCGAAGACGCGCGGACTGCTGGTCGGCTCGCCATCCAATCCGAGCGGTACGCTGGTTGCGCGCGACGAGTTGCGCCGCATTGCGCAGTTCGTGGCCGCGCGCGGCGGCGTGCTCATCGTCGACGAGATCTACCAGGGACTGGTCTACGGCGAGGCGCCGTCGACGGCGCTCGATCTGCCCGGCGAAGTCGTCCTGGTGAACAGCTTCTCCAAGTACTTCTGCATGACTGGATGGCGACTGGGCTGGGCAGTGCTTCCGCAACCGGCTATGCGCGCGTTCGAGAACGTCGCGCAACACCTTTTCATCTGTCCGTCGGCGGCCGCGCAGCACGCCGCTCTGGCGGCGTTCACAGCGCCGACGCTGGAAATCCTCGAAGGCCGGCGCAAGGAATTCCAGCGGCGGCGCGATTTCATTGTGCCGGAGCTGCGGCGCGCCGGGCTCGCGATCCCCTGCACGCCCAACGGAGCGTTCTACGTCTACGCCGATTGCTCCAACCTAGATCAGGATGCCAAGCACTTCGCCCTCGGCCTGCTGGAGCGTGGCGGGGTCGCGGCGACGCCGGGAATCGATTTCGGGGTCAACCAGACCCGGCATTTCCTGCGATTTGCGTATACGCGCAGCATGCAGGACCTGCGCGAGGGCGCGCAGCGCGTCGCGCGCTTCTGCGCCGGTGCCTGATTCCCGCCCCGGGCAGCGCGCCTAGGATTCGCGCTGCAGACGCCGCAGGATCGACTGCAGGCGCGAGCGTTCCATGAGCACCTTGTTGGCGTAGTCGGTATTCGGTTCGTCCATCGCCCCGGCGTACTGCTGCAGCGCCGTCACCGTTACGCCGAAGCGGCGCAGGTACTCGCGCAGGATCTGGGTCCCGATCTCGATGTTGACGTCGGGATCAAGCAAGGCTTCTTCGCCGCCATGCGCCTCCAGCTTGTCCAGGTGGAACCTGGGAAGCACCTGCATCAGTCCCTTCGCGCCGACTCCGCTCTCGGCCACCGGGTTGTAGCGCGACTCGACTGCCATCACAGCGAGGATCAGCAGCGGGTCCACTGCAAACTGGCGTCCGGCCCGGTAGGCCGCGGAAACGAAGCCCGCCACGGCCTCGTCGGCCACACGGTAGCGTTTGGCGATAAAGGCGGTGACCGCTTCCTGCTCCTGCTTCGATTGTGCGGGCAGGGCACCGATCTTGATCGTCCCCGCGGCCAGGGTGACGCTCTCTGCTACCGACTGGTTGGCACGAGCGATGGCGTCGGCCTGTTGTATCAGCACGCCGCGCGACGCCGGCACCGCCACCACCAACACTGCGCTCAGGCCGATCAGCGCGAACACCCCGCGCGCGAGGGAAAGCAGCCGGACCACGCCCGAAAGCCCCGGAATGCGCATGGCTGCGCCGCCCGCTACCATATTGCTAGCTAGTTCCATCCTGCACCTCCTTGCTCGTCGTGCCGTCTTACGCATCCCGCCGCTCCGGCTCGTGACTGCGCCTTGTCGGAAGGCAGAAGTTCACGCTGGAGCAATTTCAGACCCCGGGGTAAACCCGGTGAAGTCCGTGGGTGGAAGGATACTTCCAGTTTCTATTGCTGCAGTGCAGCGAAACTGATACTAACGTAAAAATGCGTGTGGAGTCAATAACTTCGCCTTGACCAGGGAATCCCTTCAGGACCCGGTGCGAACTGCCTGTTCCGGAACCTCTTTTTCTTTGTCGAAGGGATCATTGCGCCGGTAAAATAGCGTTGCGAGGTTGAGCCCGGCCGACTTTTTGGCCGGGTTCAAGCGAAGCTTCGCGGACCACTTTGGCCTTTCCGTCTAGGCCAAACGACCAAGGCGGTCCGCTGAGCTTCAAGGGCCAGGTGAAGGGCTTTCGCCCCTCACCACGTTCCCGATCGGTTCTCGGTTACGGCCGAGAGCCGGTTGGAAACGGCCATGCGGCTGCTGGATTCAGCGCGGTTCTCGCGCCGGGGGTCGCAGCGGTTGACGACGGCGATACTTCGACCGACGTCATTTTGGCCGCAGGCTTGGCCTTAGGTTTCGCGGGTTTCTTCGCCGCTTTCTTCTTTTTGGCAGCTTTTTTAGGCTTTTTCGTGGCTGCCTTTTTCTTTTTTTTGGCTTTCTTCTTACCCGCTGCCTTCTTCTTCTTGGCAGGTTTCTTAGACGCCTTCTTCTTCTTCTTTTTCGCAGCCTTCTTTTTCTTAGCGGGCTTCTTCGCTTTCTTCGCTTTTTTCTTCGTTGCCATAACTATCTCCTTGATAGTAGTTACAAAAGAAGCCCGGCCATCCTGGCCCGGACTATTCAACCGCCGGGGAAACCATTTCCCCGGACGGACTGAATCCTTGGCTCCTGCGCCTCATCGCTCGACTCTCGCGGCGAGGTCGTGATAGAGAATGTCCGGATCGAGCCGGATGCCTCCTTCCCACGTCACGGTCGCCGATTCCGGATCCACGCTCACTTTCTCGAATTCGCGCACGTCGCGCCAGAGCCTGAAAGCGCCGATTTCGAGTAAGTTTCCAAGGAATACGCTTCCTTCCAGGCCGTCCTCGAATCGCAGCCAGAGCCTGTAGTCCTCTTCGGCCTTGCAATCGGTCACTCGGTGCATCTTGTTCATCTCTCGTCGCGATCCTCTACCCGATAGAAAAAGAGCCGAGATCAGTCCCAGCTCAGTGCCCCGCCGGTCTGGTACTCGATCACCCTGGTCTCGAAAAAATTCCGTTCCTTCTTCAGGTCGATCATTTCGCTCATCCAGGGAAACGGATTGCTCGCCCCCGGGTAGAGCGTATCGAGACCGATCTGCTGGCAGCGCCGGTTGCAGATGAAGCGCAGGTATTCCTTGAACATCGGGGCATTCAACCCGAGTACGCCGCGCGGCATCGTGTCCTCGGCGTATCTGTACTCGAGATCCACTGCCTTGCGAAACAGCTGGTGCAGCTCGGCCCGAAACGCCGGCGTCCACAACTGAGGGTTTTCGAGCTTGATCTGGTTGACCATGTCGATGCCGAAATTGCAGTGCATCGACTCGTCGCGCAGGATGTACATGTACTGCTCCGCCGCGCCGGTCATCTTGTTCTGCCTGCCCAGAGACAGGATCTGAGTGAAGCCGACGTAGAAGAACAGCCCTTCCATCAGGCACGAGAACACGATCAGGCTTTTAAGCAGCCGCTGATCGTTTTCCGGCGTTCCGGTCTTGAAGCCTGGGTCGGTCAGGATGTCTATGAACGGGATCAGGAATTCGTCCTTTTCCCGGATCGACGAAATCTCGTGATAAGCGTTAAAGACCTCGCCCTCCTCCAGGTCGAGCGACTCGACGATGTACTGGTAGGCGTGCGTATGAATGGCCTCCTCGAATGCCTGTCGCAGCAAGTACTGCCTGCACTCGGGGGCGGTGATGTGTCGATAGGTGCCGAGCACGATGTTGTTGGCAGCAAGCGAGTCAGCTGTGACGAAAAAACCCAAATTGCGCTTGACCAAGCGCCGCTCATCCTCGGTCAGGCCGCTGGGGTCCTTCCAGAGCGCAATGTCGCGGCTCATGTTGACTTCCTGCGGCATCCAGTGGTTGGCGCAGGCGGCGATGTACTTCTCCCAGGCCCACTTGTACTTGAAGGGAACGAGCTGATTGACGTCCGCCTTCGAATTGATGATCGACTTGTCCTCTACCGAGATGCGGCGAAACTCGTTGCCGGCCGCGAACCGAGCGTCTGCCTCGAGCACACCTCCGGAAGCAGGCACGAATCCCTTCTTTGTCTGCAGCGAAAGCCCTGGAATCGAGTTCAACTTCCCTTCGTCCTCAAAGCTCAGCATGGCGTTCTCTCGTCATCCCGCTCGTTTCTTATTGGCACGCCTCGCACTCCGGATTGTCGATCGAGCACAACGCCGGCTCGGCCGGGCCTGCCGCCACGGTTGCGCCGTCGCTCGGCACAGCGTTTAGCTGGCCCGACTTGACGGTCGACTTCTCGGCATGGGTCGCGCCCATCGCCCGCAGGTAGTAGGTGGTCTTCAGGCCCCGGATCCAGGCCAGCTTGTAAGTTTCATCGAGCTTGCGTCCGGACGCCCCCGCCATGTAGATATTCAGCGACTGTGACTGATCGATCCACTTTTGCCGTCTCGCCGCCGCCTCGACCAGCCATTTCGGCTCAGTCTCGAATGCAGTCGCATACAGTCTGCGCAGTTCCGGAGGAACACGATCGATGCGCGCCAGGTTGCCGTCGAAGTACTTCAGATCGGCGATCATCACCTCGTCCCAAAGCCCTGCCTGCTTGAGGTCGGATACCAGGTACTCGTTCACCACCGTGAACTCGCCCGAAAGATTCGATTTCACGTACAGATTCTGGTAGATAGGCTCGATCGACGCCGACACCCCAACGATATTGGCGATGGTTGCGGTCGGTGCGATCGCGAGGCAGTTCGAATTGCGCATACCGTGCTGCTTGATCCGGGTCCTGAGAGCGTCCCAGTCGAGCGTGGACGAGCGGTCGACTTCGACATATCCCCCGCGTTCGGCGGCCAGGATATCGAGCGTGTCCTGAGGCAGCACGCCGCTGTCCCATAACGAGCCCTCGAACGAACCGTAGCGCCCTCGTTCCTCGGCCAGTTCGGTCGATGCAAGGTAGGCGCAGTAGGCCACCATCTCCATCGAAATGTCGGCGAATTCGACCGCCTCGGACGAGGCGTAGGCAATGCGCAGCCGGTGCAGGCAATCCTGGAAGCCCATGATGCCCAGGCCGACCGGCCGGTGGCGCAGGTTTGAGTTTCTGGCCTTGTCGACCGCGTAATAGTTGATGTCGATAACATTGTCGAGCATGCGCATCGCGGTGCCAATGGTGCGCTTGAGCTTCTCGAAGTCGAGCCCGCGATCCGTCAGGTGAGCGACCAGGTTGACCGAGCCCAGATTGCACACCGCGATCTCGTCGTTCGACGTATTCAACGTGATCTCCGTGCACAGATTGGAGCTGTGTATGACGCCCACGTGCTGCTGCGGGCTACGCAGGTTGCACGGATCCTTGAACGTGATCCAGGGATGCCCGGTCTCGAACAGCATACTGAGCATCTTGCGCCAGAGCTGAACCGCGGGAATCTTCTTGAAAAGCTTGATCTCTCCCCGTGCCGCCTTGTCCTCGCAGCGCAGATAAGCCTCCTCGAACGCCTTGCCGAACGCGTCGTGCAATTCTGGCGCGTCGGACGGGCTGAAAAGCGTCCACTCCGCGTTGTCGAGCACGCGCCTCATGAACAGATCCGGAATCCAGTTCGCAGTGTTCATGTCGTGCGTTCGACGGCGATCGTCGCCGGTGTTCTTGCGCAGCTCGAGAAACTCCTCCACGTCCAAGTGCCAGGCCTCGAGGTAGGAACAAACGGCACCCTTGCGCTTGCCGCCCTGGTTCACGGCCACGGCGGTGTCGTTCACGACTTTCAGGAATGGAACCACGCCCTGCGACTTTCCGTTGGTTCCCTTGATGTGCGAACCGAGCGCGCGCACCGGCGTCCAGTCGTTACCCAGCCCGCCGGCAAATTTCGCCAACAGGGCATTTTCCTTGATCGCGTCGTAGATGCCTTCGAGGTCGTCCGAGACGGTTGTCAGGTAGCAGGACGACAGCTGGGAGCGCTGCGTTCCCGAGTTGAACAGAGTCGGCGTCGAGCTCATAAAATCGAACGTCGAAAGGACACTGTAAAACTCGATCGCCCGCGCCTCGCGGTCGCGCTCGTTCAGCGCGAGCCCCATGGCGACGCGCATGAAGAATGCCTGCGGCAGCTCGATGCGGCGGCCCTGTACATGCAGGAAATATCGATCGTACAGCGTCTGCAGCCCGAGGTAGCCGAAGCCCAGATCGCGCTCCGCCAACAGCGCTCTGCCCAGACGGTCCAGATCGAACTTGGCAAGCTCTGGGTCCAGCAGATCGGCGGCGATGCCGCGCTCGATCAAATGGGGGAAATACTCAGCGTAGCGGGTGCCCATGTCGGCCTGGCCGACCTCCTCGCCCAACACTTCCAACCTGATGGTGTTGAGCAGCAGGCGCGCGGTAACATAGCTGTACGCCGGATCCTTCTCGATCAGCGCGCGCGCGGCCATGATCGCGGACTTGCGCACCTCCTCCATCGGCACTCCGTCGTAGAGGTCGCGAAGCGTCGCTTCGAGGATCGCTCCGGGCGTCGCCGAACTCTCCAGGCCGGCGCAGGCCGACGCGACCAGACGCTCGAGCGCCGCCCGGTCGAGCAGCCGGCGTTCGCCGCGTTCGATCACGTGCAGCTCCGCACCGCTGCTCCGCGGCGCGTCTTGCGCCGCGTTTTCCTGGGAGCGGGCCTTGGCGCGCGCCTCCCGGTAGAGTACGTATGCGCGCGCCACATCGTGCTCGCCGGAGCGCATCAGCGCGAGTTCGACCTGATCCTGTATGTCCTCTATATGGAAGGTCCCTCCCTGCGGCTGGCGCCGCATCAGGGCCGCGACCACGCCTTCGCTCAGTTCAGCGACGAGCTCGCGAATCCGCGCCGACGCGGCCCCCTGAGTGCCGTTTACCGCCAGAAAAGCCTTGGTCATCGCAACCGCGATCTTGCTCGGCTCGAAGCCGACCACGGCGCCGTTGCGGCGAATCACCTTGTACTCGCAACGTGCCGCCGAAGCGGCACTGGACTCAGGGATGTTCACGCTCACTGCCAAGTCAGTTGTCGCGTTCTCCTGAGCAATCTGCATACCGTTTCCCTCTTCTCCCTGCGATGACTACTACATCTAGTGCTTCAATACCTGCCTCGAACTAAGTGTAGTGCGCGCAATTTACCATTGCAACAAGAAATTGCAAGCGATATCGGCGCAATCAGGCGCGCTGCGAGAACTTCTTCACACCAACGGGATCGATCAGCGCGCGCTGCCGCGACGTCGCGCTACAGCGAGCGCTGCGCGAGGTCGCTCAGGAATTGCGCCCAATCGAACCGCGCGCCGGGGTCGGTCTTGCGCAGCGGAGCGATGTCGCTGTGCGCCGCAACCTCGCGCAACGGCAGCACGCGGCGCAGCGCCCGGGTCACTTCGACCAGTTGCGCGTACTGCGCGTCACCGTAACTGTCCGCGTCGCTGCCTTCGAGCTCGATGCCGACAGAGTAGTCGTTGCAGCCGCGCCGCCCGCGCCAACTCGAATCGCCCGCATGCCAAGCCCGCATGTGCAGCGGAACGAACTGAATGAGATCTCCGTTGCGCCGCAACAACAAATGCGCGGAAACGTGCAGATGCGCGATCTGCGCGTAGTGGGGATGCTCGGCTGGATCGAGCCGGTTCGTGAACAGGCGCTCGATCCCCTGTCCGCCGTAAGTCTGCGGAGGCAAGCTGATCGAGTGCACGACGAGCAGCGTGACGTCCTGCCCCTGCGGACGCGAGTCGCAGTTCGGCGAGGCGACGTAGCGGGCGCCGGCGGCGAGGCCGTCGGCACCAAAGCGCATCAGCGGCTGCCCTCGCCGGGCGCGTCCGGCTCGCGAATCTCGAGCCGCTGCATCCGGTAACGCAGCTGGCGGAACGTGATGCCCAGCGCCTTCGCGGCCGCGGTGCGATTGAAGTTGGTCTTGGCGAGCGCCCCGAGGATGGCCTCGCGCTCCACCCGGTCGAGGTAAGTCGGTAGCGAACTGGCCGGCGGATGCCCGTCCGCTCGCGCGTTGTCCTCCGGCGCCCGCTCGTCGACCAAGGGCCTGAGCCGCAGATCGTCAGGATGAATCACCTCGGCGGACGACAGCGCGATGGCGCGCTCGAGCACGTTTTCCAGCTCGCGGATGTTGCCCGGGAAGTCGTAGCGCGCGAGCTCTTCGAGCGCTTCCGACGACAGCTGCGCCGGAGCAGTGCCGTTCTGGGTCGCAATCCGTGCCAGGATGCTCGACGCGATCACCGGGATGTCTTCCCGGCACTCGCGCAAGGGCGGCATCTTGAGCTCGATCACGTTCAGCCGGTAAAACAGATCCTGCCTGAAGCGGCCGGTTTCCACGCACGAGGCCAGGTTCTGGTGGGTGGCTGAAATGATCCGCGCGTCGATCGGCTCTTCATGCGTGGAGCCGACTTTGCGCACCTTCTTTTCCTGGATCACCCGCAGCAGCTTGACCTGCATCACAATCGGCAGATCGGCGACTTCGTCCAGGAACAGGGTTCCGCCGTTGGCAGCCTGAAAGAAGCCGTCCCTATCCTGGTCCGCGCCGGTGAATGCACCCTTCTTGTAGCCGAAGAATTCGCTCTCCATGAGCGTTTCAGGAATCGCCCCGCAATTGACCGGCACGAACGGCTTGTCGCGCCGCGCGCCGTTGGCATGAATATATCGCGCTGCAAGCTCCTTGCCGCTGCCGGATTCACCCGAAAGATAGACGGGCGCCTGGGTCCGTGCCAGCTTGGCGATTACATCGCGTACCGCCTTCAGCGCCGGGCCCTCACCGAGCAGCCGCTGACCGGGCGCGGCCGCATGCGAATCATCCGGCAGGGAAAGCGCAGACTTGACCAATGCGCGCAGTTGCTCGAGCCCGACCGGCTTGGGAACGTAGTCGAAGGCCCCCGCTTTGAGGGCCGCCACCGCATTCTCCGCGCTGCCGTAGGCCGTGATCACCGCCACGGGCAAATCGACGCTCATGGTCGAGATATGGCGCACGAGGTCCAGCCCCTCCCCCTCGCCCAGCCTCATGTCGGTCAGGCAAAGATCGAAGCGCTCGGATTCGAGACGCTGCTTGGCTTCCGCGAGCGTCCCCACCGCCGTCACGTCGAGGCCCATCTTGAGCAGGGTGAGCTCCAGCAGCTCGCGAATATCGGGCTCGTCGTCGACCACAAGGACCCGGCGGTCGCGCGCTCCTCCGCGCCGTTCCACTCGCTTCATTCCGCCTGTGCCTCCTGGCAGAGGATCCTGAAATGCGCACCTGGCATATCGTCCACGTACTCCAGCGCAGCCCGATTCGCCGCGCACAGCTCGCGCGCCAGGTACAGGCCTAGCCCGGTTCCCTTGCTCTCAGTGGTGAAGAAGGGTTCGAACAACTGGCCCTGGTTCCCGGGCGGTACGCCCGCGCCGTTGTCGATCACGCTCAATTCTACTTGATCGCCATAAGCCCCCAGCACGATCCGCACGCTGCGCGGCTCGTTGCGAGCGTGGCGCACCGCGTTGCGCAACAGATTCCACATTATCTGGCGCAGCTGCTCGCGGTCGAAGCGCACCCAGGCCTCGTGCGCGGTCTCGATCCGGAAGCGCTCCGGCGAGACCCCCTCGTTGGCCACGAACTCTCCCAAGAAACTCGACAGCCAGGAGTTGAGATGAATCCTCTCGCTCGCAGCGCGGTCGCGGCGGCTGAGCTGAAGCACATCCGACACCAACTGATCCAGGCGCTGAGTGTTGGTGTGAATGATACGGTACAGTCGCTCGCGGTCGCGGCTGCGCTTTTCCTCGCCCAGCAACTCCGACGCGTGGCTAATGGCGGACAGCGGGTTGCGAATTTCGTGCGCGATATTCGCCGTCAGGCGCCCGAGCGCGGCCAACTTGAGCTGCTGCGCCTGTTCGCGCGTGCGGGTCATGTCCTCGATGAACAGGACGGAAAATTCCTCCTCCGTTCCGGTATCGAGCAAGCGCAGCCGAACAGCGCGGCCTCGCACTTCCAAGTCCGCGCCGGAGGCGGACGCGTCCTTGATCCCCGCCTTCCAGGCGCGCCAGCGCGGAGCAAATCCCGGCAGCAGGCTCGCCAGCTCGATACCCAGCAGCGGATCGGCCCCCAGCAGGCGCTGCGCCTGGGGATTGTGCTGAACCACGCGGCCCTCCTGGTCGAGCACCAGCACGCCGTCGTGCATGTCCTCGATCACCAACTGGTTTACACGCGTCTGGGTGGCGAGCTCACGGCCGCGGCGCCGCGCGAGCATTTCGTTCGCGGTCACGCGCTGCGCGAGCCAGCCGGTGATGCCGGCGCTCGCGAAGCAGCCGATCGCGAGCAGGCCCGGCTGCAGGTAGTCGGCGGTCGAGGCATCCTTCAGCAGCACCCAGTAAGTCTGCTCCAGCAACAGAGCAATCGAAGCGAGCGCCGCATACAGGAACGTGAGCCGGCGCGGCGCCACGAGCGCGGCGCCTGTCAAAGTGATCAGCAGCATCACCCCGAGCCCGCTGCGCACGCCGCCGCTTGTGTACATCAGCAGGGTGATGGCAGTGATGTCGACACAGACCTCGATCGAGAGCTGGAGATTGAATCTATCCCGCAGTTTTCGCAGGATCGCCAGGAACACGATCCCGAGAAACAGGTATATCGCGCATACGTCGCGGAACAGGTCGAGGTCGCGCGAACCGAGATTGAGCGAGTTGTCGTAGAACAGCCCGGTGCCGAGGAAGACCGCTGCGACCACGATGCGGTAGAGGTTGAAGTAACGCAACGAGATCCAGAACGAATCGGGTGTGCGCTCCTCGCTCGCAAACAGTCCGGCGTATCCGGTCTGCGCCGCCATCACTCCACCCCCGGGCCGCGCCGGGCGTGCTCCTCGCTGCAATAGAGGTGCCCGCCGGTGCCGTGCGCTTCCGCGCGCGGCAGGTACAATCCGCAGTGCGCGCAGCGCACTAAGTCGCCCGGGGCGCCGCGCCCGCCGGGCACCTGCGTGGGGCCGCCGTCGGCGCGGCCGTCCAGCGCGCGCTTGAGCAACCAGATCAGGCCGAAGACCGCGAGCGCGAAGATGAGGAGGCGTCCCATGGCCCGCTATTATGATCAAAGTCGCGGTCTGCGCTTGCCGCGCGTGAGGGAATTGGTCGGGGTGAGAGGATTTGAACCTCCGACACCTGCGTCCCGAACGCAGTACTCTACCAGGCTGAGCTACACCCCGACGGCGATGCCGCGGCGCGCATATCAGCTACGGCGCGTCACGGAATAGGCCGATAATTCTAGCAAAGAATCCTTGTACTTTGATTGCGGCAGACCCTCGATCGCTTGCCGCGCGCGATCTGCCTCGCGCTGCGCGACGCTGCGGGCATAGTCCAGCGCGCCGCTCGCCCTGATCACATCGAGCACGCCGGGAAAGCGCTCCCGCCCGCCGTCCACGATCGCGCTGCGCACCAACGCCGACTGCTGCGCCGTCCCGGTGCGAATCGCGTGAATCAGGGGCAGCGTCGGCTTGCCCTCGGCTAGGTCGTCGCCGAGACTCTTGCCAATAGCGCCCGCGTCGCCGGAATAGTCAAGCACGTCGTCGACAAGCTGGAATGCCGTTCCAACGTGCGTGCCGTAGCTCGCCAACCCCTCCTCGAGCTTCGGTGGGACGCCCGCCAGCACGCCGCCGAGCCGAGCCGCCGCTTCGAACAGTTTGGCCGTCTTGCGGCGGATGACTTCCAGGTAGCGGTGCTCGTCGACGTCGGGATCGTGGCAGTTCATCAGCTGCAGGACCTCGCCCTCGGCGATCGTATTGGTCGCATCGGCGAGCACCTGCATCACGCGCATGTTGCCCACGCTCACCATCATCTGGAACGCCCGCGAATAGAGGAAGTCGCCGACCAGCACCGACGCGGCGTTTCCGAACGCCGCGTTTGCCGTGTCACGCCCGCGCCGCAGTCGCGACTCGTCGACCACGTCGTCATGCAGCAAGGTCGCGGTGTGTATGAATTCGATCACTGTGGCAAGCTCGAGGTGCTCTCGCCCACGATATCCGGCGGCCCCGGCGCAGAGCAGCAACAGGGCCGGTCGGAGGCGCTTGCCGCCCCCCTCAACGATGTATTGCGCCACCTGCCTGACCAAAGGAACGTCCGAACCGAGCCGAGCACGGACCAAGACATCCACCTGCTGCATTTCCTCGGCGATGGGGGCGAGTTCGATTAGGGCGACCATGGCGGGATTTCCGCCCCGCCTCGGCGTTCTCGCGGGCAGCGACGGGGCGCGAAGCTTAGCATAGATGATTTTGACGCGCGGAGCCGAAATCCCCTATAATTCCAAGTCTTTGCAGGCCACGAACGGGATTTTCGTCATGTACGCGGTAATCAAAACCGGCGGAAAGCAATACCGGGTCAGCTCCGGCGAGCAGCTGCGGATCGAATTGCTGCCCGCGGAGATAGGGGCGGCAGTGTCCTTCGACGAGGTGCTGATGGTGGGAGAGGGCGACCAGGTACGCGTAGGCGCGCCGTTCGTCTCCGGCGCCAAGGTCCAGGCGACGGTCGTATCGCACGGGCGCGGTGAGAAGGTCAAGATCTACAAGCTGCGCCGGCGCAAGCACTTCCAGAAGTCGCAGGGTCATCGCCAGTCGTATACCGAGGTGCGGATCGACGACATCGTCGCCGGCGCCTGATCTTTCGGGAGGATATTCAGCATGGCACACAAGAAAGCCGGCGGCAGCTCACGCAACGGGCGTGACTCGCAGGCCAAGCGACTCGGCGTCAAGGTTTATGGCGGGCAGCAAGTCGGCTCCGGCGCGATAATCGTCCGCCAGCGCGGCACTCAGGTGGGCGCGGGCGCCAACGTCGGCGTGGGACGCGACCACACCCTGTTCGCGAAAGTAGCCGGCAAGGTGCAGTACGCGGTGAAGGGGGCCAACAGCAAGACCACAGTAAGCGTCGTTCCGGCCTGACCTCGCGCCGGCCCGCGAAAAGCCCTATCGTTCGCGGTAGGGCTTTTTTCTTTCCGTCACCATGAAATTCATAGACGAAGCCAGGATACAGGTGCATGCCGGCAAGGGCGGCGACGGAGTCGCGTCCTTTCGGCGCGAGAAGTACATTCCCCGCGGCGGCCCGGACGGGGGCGACGGCGGCCGTGGCGGAAGCGTGTACGCAGTCGCGGACCGAAACATCAACACGCTCATCGACTACCGCTATGCCCGAATCCACCGCGCACAGAACGGCGAAAAGGGCCACGGCTCCGACTGCTACGGCAAGGGCGGGCGCGAGATTGTTCTGCGCATGCCGGTGGGAACCATCATCCGCGACCTGCACACGGGCGAATTGGTGGCGGATCTGGCGATAAACGGCGAGCGCGCGCTGCTGGCTAAAGGCGGCGCCGGCGGGCTGGGCAACCTGCACTTCAAATCGAGCGTCAACCGCGCGCCGCGCCAGTTCACGCGCGGCGGCCCGGGCGACAGCCGCGAGCTGGCCCTCGAGCTGCGCGTGCTTGCCGATGTCGGGCTGCTGGGGTTGCCCAACGCGGGCAAGTCCACCTTCATCAGAGCCGTATCGAGTGCGCGCCCGAAGGTCGCTGACTACCCGTTTACGACGTTGAATCCTTCGCTTGGCGTGGTGCGCGTGGGAGACGACGCGAGCTTCGTCATCGCAGACATTCCGGGCCTGATCGAAGGCTCCGCCGAGGGCGCCGGGCTGGGGCACCAGTTTCTAAGGCACCTGGCGCGTACGCGCTTGCTGCTGCACTTGGTCGATGTCGCTCCGCTCGACGTCGACGCCGACCCGGTGCGCGATGCACGCGCGATTGCAAGAGAGCTGCGCAAGTACGACGAGATTCTGTATCGAAAGCCGCGCTGGCTGGTATTCAACAAGATCGACCTGGTGCCGGACGCCGAAGTGCGCATTCGCCGCATTCTGCAAGCGCTGCGCTGGAAGGGTCACTGGTTCGCAGTCTCGGCGCTCAGCGGCGCTGGTTGCCGGGCAGCCAGCGCGGCCGCGTACCGATTCCTGAACGCCGGGAAAAAGCCCGAATCACGGGCCAGCCGCGCCGCCTGAGCCATCAGCCAATGACCGGGCCCATCGCCGCCGCTAAGACCCTGGTTATCAAGGTCGGCAGCTCGCTGGTCACAAACGACGGTCGTGGGCTGGACGTCGAAGCCATAGCCCGCTGGGCGTTCCAGATTGCCGCGCTGCACCGACTGGGCAAGCGCTCGATGCTGGTCTCGAGCGGAGCGATCGCCGAGGGCATGCAGCGCTTGGGCTGGAACCGCCGCCCGCAGGCGATGAACCAGCTGCAGGCCGCGGCCGCAGTCGGCCAGATGGGGCTGGTTCAATGCTACGAAACCTGCTTTCGGGAGCACGGCCTGCCGACGGCGCAAGTGCTCCTTACCCATGCAGACATGGCGGACCGCCGGCGCTATCTCAATGCGCGCTCGACGCTGCGCACGCTGCTCGACTTGGGCGCGATTCCCGTGATCAACGAGAACGATACGGTGGTCACGGACGAGATCAAGTTCGGCGACAACGACACGCTGGGCGCTCTGGTCACGAACCTGGTGGAGGCCGACGCGCTCATTATCCTGACGGATCAATCCGGCCTCTACGACGCGGACCCGCGCCGCAATCCGCACGCGAAGCTGATCGAGCAGGCCGATGCCGAGGATCCGCGGCTCGTGGCGGTCGCCGGCGGAACCGGCAGTGCGCTCGCCAAGGGCGGAATGATCACCAAGGTGCTGGCCGCGAAGCGCGCTGCGCGCAGCGGCGCGCACACGGTGATCGCTTCCGGCCGCGAGCCCGACGTGCTGCTCAGGCTGGCGAAGGGCGATCGGCTGGGCACGCTGCTCAGCGCGCAGACGGTTCCGCTTGCCGCGCGCAAACAGTGGCTGGCGGACCACCTGACCGTAGGCGGGCAGCTGCGCCTGGACGCGGGTGCGATCAACGCCCTGGTGCGCGATGGCAAAAGCCTGCTTCCGATCGGCGTCGTAGAGGTTAGCGGGACGTTCGAGCGGGGCGAGGTGGTGGCCTGCACCGATCAGCAGGGACGCGAAGTCGCGCGCGGACTGGTGAATTATGCGGCATCGGAAGCGCGGCGCATCATGCGCCATCCTTCCGGCGACATCGAAAGCATCCTCGGCTACGTCGAGGAGCCCGAGCTCATCCACCGCGACAATCTGGTGCTTTTGTAGTCCCTGCTCAGGAGCCTCTGGCCCTCGAGTTTCCGCCTCGCCTTAGCGCATCGATGCCCTCGGCGACGGTGCGGATCGGCTCTCTTGCAGGACAGAAGTAGTTGTTCGCCAGCATCCGGTGCCAACTGCCTGCACCTTGCTCCACCGGCCGCCAGCGAGGCTCGCGGACTCCCAGCCAAGCTCCGTTTGCGCTGCCGGTGGCGTAGATCTTGTACTCTCCGTCCTTGCAGCGCAAACCTTCGAAGCTCACGTTCTGGGCGCCTTCCGAACTGCGCGCCAGCAGCACGTAGCGCACGACACCGTCCGAACCCACGCTCAGCGACGCGGTATCGACCAGGAAATGGAAGTCCGATCGCGCGCCGACTTTGAATTCCACCAGATTCGCCTCCCGCGGATAAGGCGGGAGCGTAACGCGGCTTTCCTGCCAGCTTTGCGCTTGCTGCGCCCGCTCCCAGTCGCTCTGCTCCGGGGCGTCTCCCGCGCACGCGACCAACGCGAGACAAAGCGCAACCGGGGCGAGCGCGCGCAACCGGCCCTTAACGCAGGTCCGAGACCAGTGACGCGCGCACTTGCGGCGCCAGCGCGTCCACGCTTGCGGGATACTCCGTATGATCGACGCCGGCGGCGATGCCCACGCCGTACTTCAACGCCTTGCGCATCTCGTCGCTCAGTTCGAAGCGCAGGAAATGCACGGACGAGGTCTTGTCGGCGTTCTCACGCTCCATGTCCTCGTCTGCAATCGCGTACACGCGCTCGCAGCCTTCGACCTGAATCCAGACGCGATCCTCGACGCCCTTGAGTCTAGCGAGCATACGCTGGCGCTCCGCGGGATCCGGATACTCGATCATCATGGTCGCCTTGAGGTTGGCGCCGTCCGGGATCAGTGGATTGTAAACATCCAGCTCTTCCTGGATGCCCTCTTGCTCGAAGATTCGCTCGATGCGAAGCATCTCCTGGATCTGGTAGCGAACCGTCAGTTCGTCCTCGAACTGCAGCGTGACGTGCTCGCCGACATGCACGTTCCGAAGCTTCTTGTGCTCGATGACCTTGGCGCGGAACTCTTTGCGCTGCTTGGCGTACGCCTCCAGCGTCATCAAACTATCTTTTGCAATCTGCGGCATTGGCGTATCTCTTCAGGCAGCAGGACGGGCGGTCGTGGCGACCGCCCACCCCAACGTCACATTCTTGGACTCAGTCTTGCAGGGCGTCGAGCGCCTTCTGGAAGCGGTTGGCGTGCGAGCGCTCGGCCTTGGCCAGGGTCTCGAACCAGTCCGCGATCTCGTCGAACTTCTCGCCGCGCGCCGCCTTCGCCATACCCGGGTACATGTCGGTGTACTCGTGCGTTTCGCCTGCGACCGCCGATTTCAGGTTGTCGCGCGTCTTGCCGATCGGCAGATCGGTCGCCGGGTCGCCTACCTGCTCCAGGTACTCCAGGTGCCCGTGCGCATGGCCAGTCTCGCCTTCGGCGGTAGAACGAAACAGTGCCGATACGTCGTTCTGACCTTCCACGTCGGCCTTGGCGGCGAAGTACAGATACCTGCGGTTCGCCTGGCTCTCGCCCGCGAACGCTGCCTTGAGATTCTCGTGAGTCTTGGTGCCTTTGAGCGTCATTGTGTGCCTCCTAATGGACTTGCCGTCACTGATTGTGGCTGAAGGAGGTTAACCGGCTCCGATCGATTGATCAAATCGATTTTCCCAATTCGATCAATTGATCTTCGCTATCCAAATCAATCGTCCTACCC
>JBOIFB010000030.1:0-17058 GCA_050741415.1 Burkholderiales bacterium
GTGTTGAAGCGCGTGCCGCGCACTTTGGCGAGCTCCCAGCCCGGGCCGAGGTAGCGCGTGCGCCACTCGGGGTTGGCCTGGAAGCCGCCGCCGGCGAGTACCACGCTCCTCGCACGCACCTCGACCGTCTTGCCGTCCTTTTTCAGCCGCACGCCGTGCACGCCCGAGTCGTCGGCGATCAGCTCGGTTGCGCGCGCGCGGTACCAGATCTCGACGCCGTGCTTCTTCGCCGATTGAGTCCAGGCCTCGACCAGTCCCTCGCCGCCGCCTACGGCCTCGACCGTCATCCCGCCCCAGAACTTGAACTTTCCGTCGACCTTGAACGCCTGCCGGCCGTAGATCGGCGCGAAGCGGATGCCCTTGCCGTGCATCCACAGCAGCGTTTCGAGGCTCCGCTTGACCAGGACCTCGGTCAGGTCGGGATCGCAGCGGTATTGCGTGACGCGGCCCATGTCGTCGAGAAACTGCGCCTCGGTGTAGGTGCCGAAGTCGGTGCGCGCGACCTCGTCGTCGGTCAGATCCGGCATCAGACGGCGCAGGTCGTCCACCCCTGCGTAGGCCACGCGCATCCCGCCCGCGGTGAAGCGGCTGTTGCCGCCGGCCTCGTCCTGCGGCGCGCGCTCGAGCACCAGCACGCTCGCGCCGCGCCCGCGCGCCGCGAGCGCAGCGCAGAACGCGGCATTGCCTGCGCCGACCACTACGACATCCCAGGACGGCATCCCGTCACGCTCCCGTTAAAATGGTTAAGCGGCGCTCGCGCGCGGCATGAGCTGGTAGGGCGCGCGCCAGCCGGGCAGCTTGCGGATGCGCTCGCGCCAGGCGGCGATCGCCGGCAGCGCCGCGAAATCAACGCCCAGCTCGCCGTCGTAGTACAGGTAGCCGGCCATCGAGATGTCGGCGATCGTCGGCCGGTCGAGCGCGATCCACTCGTGCGCGGCGAGGTGCTTGTCGACGATCTTGAGCGCACTGTCGGCGCGCGCCTTGAAGAACTTCGTCACCTCGTTGTCCAGCTTCATGAAGTGCGTCATGAAGCGGTAGGTCGCGAGGTAGCTGGTGAACTTGTGGTTGTCGAACAGCAGCCAGCGCAGCACCTCGCGCCGCTCGTCGTCGTTCGACCAGCCGAAGCGGCCGGTGCGCTGCACGAGATAGTCGAGGATCGCGCCGGACTGGCTCAGCAGCCGCCCGCGGTGCGCGAGCGTCGGGCATTCGCCCATCTCGTTCACCTCGCTGCGGAAGGCTTCGCTGCGCGTCTCGCCGTCCATGAACGCAACCTTGCGAGGCGACCAGTCCAGCGCGCACAGTGCCAGCATCAGCGCCGCCTTGTAGCTGTTGCCCGATTCCCCGAAACAGTAGAGCTCGTATTCGGCCATGGCACTCATCCCTCCCGGGGCGATGATAACCGCCGGGATGGCGCGTGTCGCGCCGATGCGCTACCCTCCGCCGCAGCGAGGAGAAACGATGACGACCCCGCTCACGAGGAACACATGGCCGAACCCCGGATGGTGGATCCGCACGACCCGGTGATGACCGGGGAGAATTCGTTCGTCCGCCTCTCGAACGACGACGGCAAGAGCATCGCCGAGCGCGTGAGCCACTGGCGCGTGCTGTGGTCGCCGGCCGGACAGGGACACGCGCTGTTCATCGAGAGCACGCTCACGGGCAAGGGCCCGCGCCTGTACGCCGACAACGCCGGGGTCGCCCGCTACTTGCAGCGCTTGATCGAGACCTTGCTCTACAAGGAATTCGCCGCCGAAACCTTGCCCGTGATCGACGCCAGCTTCGAGCGTACCGGCAACGTCCTCAGCACCGTCGAAGAACGGGTCGTCTCGCGCGACGACGAGATCATTCTTAGTTGGTGGGACCTGATGCCGCCTTTCGTTCTCGCGATGCCGCCCGGCGCGATGAACCGCCCGCTCGGCGTCTACAGCACCTTCATCCCGGCCCGCAGCGCTCAACTCTGCGTGAACGGCAAGGCCGCCAGCGCTAAAGTCTTTGCCCAGGAGCGCTTCGGCAAGCCTGCATCGAGCTGCTGTCTGGCGTGGTCGGAGACTTGGACCAGTCCCTAGCGGGGCCACGCCAAGGCGGCCGTTCCCCGGCCGGCTCAGGTCAGCAGCGCGGAGAGCAGGGTCGCGGTGCCGAGGAAGGAGAAGAAGCCGGTGCAGTCGGTCACCGTGGTGAGGATGATCGTCGAGGCGGTCGCCGGGTCCTGGCCGAAGCGCTCCAACAACATCGGCACCAGCGCGCCCGCGATGCCGGCGATGATCATCGATACCACCATCGCGATGGCGAGGATGAGCGCGAGCCCCGGCGAGCGGCTCCAGGCATAGACTCCGGCCGCGGTGGTTGCGGCCACTGCGAAGCCGTTCATCAAGCCGGTGGCGGCCTCCTTGCCCAGTACGCGCGGCAGGTGGCGCAGGGAGATCTCGCGCAGGAACAGCCCGCGCATGGTCACCGCGAGCGCCTGCGCACCGGCGTTGCCCGACTGGCCTGCGACCACCGGCAGGAGCACCGCGAGCGCGGTGAACTTGGCGATCAAGCCCTCGAACATGCCGACCACCGACGCGGCGAGGAAGGCGGTGAGCAGGTTGATCTGCAGCCAGGCGAGGCGTTTGCGCACCCCGGTCATCGGGCCGGACAGCGCGCGCTCATCGCGGCTCGCGCCCACCATGGTTAGCAGGTCGGCGCTCGCTTCCTCCTCGATCGCCGACACCAGCGCGGCCTGGCGGATCACGCCGACCGGGCGCCCGGAGTGGTTCACCACCGGCAGGGCGGACATGGGGCTTTGCTGCAGCACCGCGACCACCTCCGCGCGCAGATCGAGGTCGCGCACGGTCGCGCCCAGCGCGCGTACCAGCTCGCGTACCTTCAGACCGTCGTCGCTCACCGCGAGGTCCTGGATTTCGACCCGCCCGATGAGCACACCCTCGGCGTTCACCACGAACATTTCGCGCAGGCCGCGGCGCTTGAGCGCGCGCAGCCGCGCGAGCGCCTCGGCCACGGTGTGGTCCTCGCGCACCGGGCTCACCTGCGGGTCCATGATGCGCCCGGCCGAGTCTTCCGGATACCTGAGCAGTCCGCGCAGCTCGCGCGCCACCTGAGGTTCCAGCAGCTTGAGCATGCGCGTGCGCGCCTTCGGCTCGAGCTGCGTCAGCACCGCGACCGCCATCGCCGGCTCGGCCTCGCTCAGCAGCTGCGGCGCGAGCGACTCCGGCACCAGCTCGAGCACTGCCGCCGCGAAGTCCGGCGCGAGCGCCTGCCAGGCGCGCGCGGCCGCGTGCGGCGCCGGCGCCGCAAGCAGCTCGGCCACGTCTTCCGCGGGCATCGTCTCAAGCTGGCGCGCCGCCTCGTGCGGGTAATCGAGCAGGTAGCGCTGGTTGAGCGCGGCGACCGCGGAGGCGGCTTCAGCGTTCATCGGTTTCCCCGCCGACGGGAGGTACGCCAGGAAGCGTGGCGAGGCAGGCCGCGAACAGGCCCGACACCGCCGCCCAGTAGCCGCGTGCGAACGATCCGGCGACCGTCGCCTCGGCAACCGCGGCCTGCGCGGCCTGGCCGCGCGCGAGCGCGCGCATCAGCGCCTCGCGCCGCAACACGCCTAGCAGGCGCCCGCTGCGGTCGACGACCACCATCGTCGGGCTCGCACCCCAGCCGCGGTGGTTCGCCGCAGCGGCGAGCGGAGTGTTGCCTGCGATCGGCGCCGCGGGCCTGGCCACGAAATCCGCTATTCGGCTCTGGGCCGGCGCGCGCAGCAGCGCGGTGAGCTCCACCAATCCGAGCAGCTTCTGCTCCGCGTCGACCACGTAGACGCGCTCGACGCGCGCGCTACTGCCGTTGCGCACCCGCTCAAGCGCTTCCTCGATGCGCGTCTCGGGCAGCAGCGCGGTGACTTCCGGATCGGTCCAGGCGCCCACCGTGTCCTCCCGGTAGTCGAGCAGCAGGCGCGAAGCGAGCGCGGTCGCGGTCGGCAGCCCTTCCAGCAGCCGCAGGCGGCGCGGCTCGGCGACGTGGCGCAGGATCGTTACCGCGGCCTGCGGCCCGAGCGCGGTGAGCAGCGCCATCACCGGCGAGTCCTCCAGCGCGTCGAGCTGGCGCGCAGCCGCGGTGGGCAGCATGGCGGCGAGCACCGGCGCGGCGACGCGCGCCGGCACGCGCGCGAGCAGCCCCGCGCAATCGACGGCGGACATGCGCTCCAGTACGCGCGCCGCGTCGCCCGGATGCGAGTCGAGGTAGGTGAGGGTGAGCCGTTCCGGATCAGCCACTGCGCTGCTCCGGCGCAAGCAGGACGATCGCCTCGTCGTGAAAAATCCTGCCGGGCAGCAGCACGCGTCCGCTTTCGATCTCGAGCAGCAGTCCGGTAGCGGTGACCTCGAGGATGCGCCCCTCGTGGCCGGCGACGCGCACGCGCTGCCCGATCTCGAAGGACTGGCGCAGGTAATGCGCGCCGATCAGGTTCGAGACGTAGCCGCGCGCACCGAGGCTCATGGCGATCGCGACCCCGCCCGCCACGGTCATGAACACCGCGCCCGCGATGATGGCGAGAAAAGTGATGCGGATGCCGACCTGCTCGGCGCCGACCAGGATCGCGGCGGCGAGGATCGCACCTTGCGCCACGCGCGCGAGCATGGTGCGCTGCGCGGGCGCGAGCCGGGTGGCGGCGGCGTGGGTCAGGTCGCCGACGAAGCCCGACACGATGTAGCCGACCGCGATGATCAGCAGGCCGGCGGCGAAAGTCGGGATGTATTCCAGCAGCCGCGCGAGCCAGTCGGTGAAGGTCTGCAGCCCGAGCACTTGCGTCGCCGCGGTGACGAAGAACAGCAGCACCACCCAGAACACGACCGTGCCGAGCACCGCCGCCGAGCGTCCGAAGCGCAGCTTCTCGGCCGCGCGCGGCGCAAGGAAACGTGCAAGCAGGGTTTCGGCCAGCACCGCGCCGCGCACCGTGAGTGCGCGCAGCAGACGGCCGAGGAACCATCCGGCGAACAGCAGCAGTACCGCGCCGAGCACGCTCGGCAGGTAGGTCACCAGGCGATCGAGTATCGCCGAGGTCGAGCTCGTGATCGCCGCGCCGAGATCTTTCATTTCCCCATCCCCGAGGCAACGTCGCAGATTAGCATTGCCCGCAGGCGGCGCGCCAGCGCGGGATCGCGCATCGTCGTTATACTCGGCGCTGCTTTCCGCAGGAGGATTTCATGACGAAGCCAGCCATCGGATACGTCGGCGTCGGACTGATGGGCCTGCCCATGCTCAGGCGGCTCGTTTCGCTCGGCTACCGGGTCGCGGCCTACGATATCGCCGCCGGGCAAATGGCGCAGGCGCGCGCCGCCGGCGCGCAAGCGGCGGGTTCGCCCGCCGCGGCCGCGCGCGGCGCCGACCTGCTGCTGCTCAATCTGCCGACCACCGCCGCGGTCGAGAGCGCGGTTTTCGGCGAGGGCGGAGCCGGGGCGGTGCTCAAGGCGCCGCAGCTGGTGCTGGACTTCTCGACCATCCCCCCGGCGAAGGCCAGGGAGCTGGCCGGCAAGCTGCGCGCCGCGGGTGGCGCGGGTTGGATCGACGCACCGGTCTCGGGCGGCCCGCCCGCCTCGGGCGAGGGCACGCTGACAGTCATGGCGGGCGGTGAGGCGGCCGAGATCGAGCGCGCGCTGCCGCTCTTGAAGGACGTCTCCGCGCACTGCACCCGGCTGGGTCCGGTCGGGAGCGGGCTGGCGGCAAAGATGATCAACCAGCTGGTAGTGGGGATCGGGCACGCGATGCTGGCCGAGGCGATCGTGCTGGCCGAAGGCGCGGGTCTGGATGCGGCCAAGCTGCCGCAGGCGCTCGCGGGCGGCCTGGCCGACTCCAAGCTGATGCAGCGCTTCTATCCGCGCATGGTCAAGCGCGAGTTCGCGCCGCAGGGCTATGTGCGCCAGCTGCTCAAGGACCTCGAGATGGTGCACGAGTTCGCCGCCGCGACCAAGTCGCCCACGCCGATGACCGCGCAGGCGCTCTCGCTGTACCGCATGCTGGCGCACCTCGGGCACACCGAACTGGACACGACCGCGCTGATCAAGCTGTACGACGCGCGCTAGGGTCTTCCCGGTCCGAACAGCCAGGCGTCCATCGCCAGCGCGCCGCCCTCGATGCCTTGGTAGAGCCACTCGGACGCGCCATCGGGCGCCGCGGCGCCGAGGGCGAAGAAAAGCGGCAGAAAGTGCTCTTCGCTCGGATGGGCGCGAACCGCGTTCGGCGCGCGCGCGCGGTACTCGGCGAGCGCCTCGAGGTCGCGCGCGGCGATGCGCTCGGCGACCCAGCTCTGGAACTCGAGCGCGTAGGCAAGGGGCGGGACCTCGCCCCCGGTGCGCACCCAGTCGCGCAGGTTGTGTGTCATGTGACCCGAGCCGATCAGCAGCACGCCTTCGCCGGCGAGCGGCGCGAGCGCGCGCCCGAGCGCGAGGTGGTGCCGAGTGCCGAGTGCGCTCTGCAGCGACAGCTGCACCACCGGTACGTCGGCCGCTGGGTAGGCGTGCAGCAGCGGCGACCAGGCGCCGTGATCGAGCCCGCGCGCCGAGTCCACCCCGGCCGCGAAGCCCGCCTGCTCGAGCAGCGCCGCGGCGCGCGCCGCCAGCTCCGGCGCGCCGGGGGCCGGGTAGCGCAGGCGGTAAAGCGGCTCGGGAAAGCCGTAGAAGTCGTGGATCGTCTCCGGCCTTGCGCCGCCGGTGAGCGCCGGCGCTTCGGTATCCCAATGCGCCGAGACGATCACGATCGCGCGCGGACGCGGCAGGCTGACCCCGAGCGCGGCCCAGACCTCGCCCGCGGCGCCCGCGTCGAGCGCGTGCAGCGGCGAGCCGTGCGAGATAAATACGCTCGGCAGCGGCGCGCTCATGACATCTCGATCCAGTGCGCGCAGGCGAGCGCGCGGGCATCGTCGCCGATTCGCCCGATCACCTGGATCCCGAGCGGCAGGCCCTTGGGACCGCGGCCTGCCGGCACGTTGACGCACGGCGCGTGCAGCAGCGTCCAGACGCGGTTGAACACCGAGTCGCCGGTCGAGTCGAGTCCAAGCGGCGCCTCGCCCGGCGCCGAGGGCGCGATCAGCGCATCGAAGCCGTTGAGCGCATCTTCCAGCCGGCGGCGGCAGTCGCGCGCGGCGCGCCGCGCGGCGTCGTAGGCTTCGCTCGTCACCGTCTGCCCGCGCTCGATCTGGCTGCGCAGCGGCTCGCGGATCCGGTCGCGGTGGCGGCGATGCTCGTCGGCGAGGCAGCGCGCGAGCTCGTAGTCCCAGATCGTGCCGTGCAGCTCGGCGAGCGGACCGAACTCGGCCGGCAGATCGAGCGTGGCGACGCGCGCGCCGGCGCGTACCAGACTGCCGGGCAGATTCTCGAACATCGTTTGCGTCTCGGGCAGCGCCGCCGGCCACTGCGGGGTGCGGCACAGCCCGAGCCTGGGCGCGTTGATCGAGGCCGGGAGGCGCAGCCTCTCGCGTCCGCTGAGCGCGGCGGCGAACAGCGCAGCATCCTCGACCGCGCGCGCGAATACGCCGACCGTGTCGAAGCTGTCGGAGATCGCCTTGACCCCGGTGCGCGGCAGCAAGCCGAAGCTCGGCTTGTAGCCGACGACGCCGCAGAACGCGGCCGGCCGGATGACCGAGCCTCCGGTCTGGGTGCCGAGGGCGAGCGGCAAGCTGCGGTCGGCCACCGCCACGGCGGAGCCCGAGGACGAGCCGCCCGGCGTATGCGCCGGATTGTGCGGATTGGTGGTCGGGCCCGGCGGATGGGTCGCGAACTCGGTGGTGACGGTCTTGCCGAACACCAGCGCGCCGGCGCCGCGCGCGAGCGCGACGCAGGCGGCGTCCGCCGCAGGGCGGTGTCCGGCGTAGATCGGCGAGCCGTACTCGGTCGGCAGGTCGAAGGTGTCGATCACGTCCTTCACTCCGAGCGGCAGGCCGTGCAGCGGGCCGCGCGCGCCGGCGCGGTCGAGCGCGCGCGCACGCTCGAGCACCCGCTCCGGCTCGAGCCGGGCGAAGGCGCGCACCACCGGCTCGCGCCGCACGGCCCGCTCGAGGCAGTCCTGCGCCAGCTGCTCGGCGGTGATTTCTCCGCGCGCCAGGCGGGCAAGGAGCGCGGCCGCCCCCAGCTCGTTGAGCGCGGTCATTTCTGGCCGAGGGCGGGCGGCTGCCAGACGTAGGGCGCCGGGCCAGGCACGCGCAGCACGCGCAGCATGCGCAGCGCCGCTTCGCGCCCGCGGTAGTAGCCAGGCACCCGCACCGATTCGGAAAACTCCATCGCGCGGTAGAACGCGCGCGCCGCCTCGTTGCGCTCGCGCAGCTCGAGATGCACGCTGCCGATGCCGGCAGTCTGCGCCGACTCGAGCAGCCACTGCAGCATCCGCCGGCCGACGCCGCTGCGCCGCTGCGACGGGTGCACCGCGAGCAGCACCAGGTGCGCGCGCTCGTCGCCGAACTCCATGATCGCGAAGCCGACCAGCGCGGCGCGCTCGCAGGCAGCCAGGGTCACCGTGTCGCGCTCGCGGATCGCGCGCTGCACGCGGGCCGCGTCGTACTTCCAGCCCAGTCCCGCCTCGATCAGGTCGCGCGACATGAGCGCGATCGCCTGAGCGTCGCGCGCTTCGGCCAGCCTGAGCATGACGGCGTTCGCGGCCATGGAGCTAGTGTGCCACGGCCGAGGGCCGCCGCGTTTGCAAGGAAACGACAAATTCCACGGACGGTGCGCAGCAGGCGACGGGCGGCAAACGGGGGGCTGCGCGGTTGGTGTAAATTGCAAAGTGATGAACAGCTTAGGCCGTATGCTGACAACGCGCGTCGCACGCTTCGCGCTGGTGCTGCTGTGCAGCGCCGCGAGCCGGAGCGCGCTGGCGCAGGTAACCGTCATCCCCGCCACCGGCGGCGGCGCCATCTCCGCCGACAGCGCGGGCGGAACTCCCTGGACGACTCTTTCCGGCCCGGAGCTGGACGAGACGAGCAACGGCAGCAACGGCGCGTTCGGCAACGGGACCATCGTCCTCAACGCACCGACCGGGTTCGAATTCAACACCGGCGCGACGGTGACGGTCACGATCGGACTTGCCCCCGGCAGCGCCGGTGGCGGCAACCAGATCAATCTGGGTGGTGGCCGGGGCAATCCCGTGAGCGCCACTGTAGCCGCGACGACCATTAGCGTAACGGTTACGCAAGGAAGCGGCGGATCCAGGTGGAACAGCCTGATCTGGAGCAACATCCAGCTGCGGCCGACGGCCGCGTCGCGCTGTCCGCTTGCGGCATCCGGTACGATCACCGAGACCGGCACTTCGTCGTTCACGCAGACCAGCGCAAATCTCGGCACCCTGGCCGAGGTCGCCGGTGCAACGAGCATGTATGCGGTGCTGCCCGGCCAGACCTTCACCGCCTGCAGCGGGATCGGCGGCACGCCCGCGAGTCAGACCGCGGGGGTCGCGTTCAATCTCGCGTCGCTGGTGGTCGCCGATCAGTGGGGCAACGTGAATACGGGCTACTCGGGCGCCAAGACCATTTCCTATTCGGGCCCGAGCGGAAGCAGCTCGTACACGACTTCGGTCGCGTTCACGAGCGGGATCTCGACCACCACGCTTGCGACCACCCTGAACTCTGCTCAGACGACCACCATCACCGCCACCGACGGAACGGTGCCGGGGGCTGCGAGCTCGTCCTTTACCGTCGGCTGCAACACCACGCCGCCCTGGTACAACGCGGCCTGGCAATACCGCAAGGCGATCACCATCGACCATACCAAGGTCGGCGGGACGCTGGCCAATTTCCCGGTGCTGGTGAGCGTCACCGACGCGAACCTGCAGGCGGGCGCGCAGGCGAGCGGCAACGACATCCTGTTCACCGACTCGAGCGGGACGGCGAAGCTCGCGCACGAGATCGAGCTCTACACCAGCGCCACCGGGCAGCTGATCGCCTGGGTCAGCGTGCCGAGCGTGTCGGCGAGCACCGATACGGTGATCTACATGTACTACGGCAACCCGTCCGCGGGGGCGCAGCAGAACCCGAGCGCGGTGTGGGACGCGGACTTCAAGGGCGTGTGGCACCTGAAGGAGACGGGCAGCACTGCCGCCGGCGGATACAAGGACAGCACCTCGAACGGCAACAATGCGACCGGCGGCGACGGCATCGCCAGCTACGTGCCGGCCCAGGCCGCAGGCCAGATCGGCTACGGCCAGCAATTCAGCGGCGGGCAGCTGATCTACGGCGCGACCAGCTCGATGCCGGCCGTGAACGGCAACCAGACCATGTCGTTCTGGTACAAGGTGACCACGAACCCGACCACGCGCGCAAACTTCCTGACGCTCAGGATCGCGACTGGCGGGATGGCGAACCAGGGCGTGTTCGTCGGCCCCGTCAGCGGCAGCTGCGGTGCCTATGCCGCCTCGATCGGAGCGACGCAATGGGGCGGCACCTGCACCATCGACGCCAATGCGCCCGCCGCAGGCGCGTGGCATTACTTCGTGTTCACCCATTCGGGCACGACCAACACGTTGTACATGGACGGCGTGCAGGTGGCGACCAGCACCGTGGCCCTGCAGGGCGGGACCATCGGGGAATTCATCTGGGGCTCATACACGACCACGCCGGCCGAGCCGCTCACCGGCCTGATGGACGAGACGCGCGTTTCGGACCTCGCGCGCAGCGCGGCCTGGATCCTGACCGCGTACAACAGCCAGGGCTCGCCGTCGACCTTTCTCAGTCTGGGCGCGCAGCAGACCTACACTTCTTCCTGCTACACGTACTATGCGATCACCTATCCCGGCGGTTCGACCGGGGTGACTTGCGACGTGTCGCAGGTCACGATCACGGCGTACAACGCGAGCAACGTGGCAAGCGCCCCGCCTTCGGCCACGACGCTCGGCATCTCCACCTCGACCGGCGCGGGCGTGTGGACGAACCTGGTGGGGGGCGCGGGAACGCTGTCGGGGAACGGCGCCAACAACGGCTTGGCGAGCTACGTCTGGGCCGGCGGCGAGAACAGCATCACGCTCAACCTGCGCCAGAACACCCCGGCGACGATCAACGTCAACCTGCTCGACAGCAACGGCAAGATCGAAAACTCGGGCACTTCGGATCCGAGCATCACCTTCGCCAACGCCGCGTTCCGGATCACCGATGCGGCCGGGACGGCGCTGGCGACGCTCGGCACGCAGATTTCGGGCAAGCCCTCGAACGTCGGTTTCGGGGCGCAGACGCGCTACCTGCAGGCGATCCGCACCGATACCAACACCGGCAGCTGCGTGGCCCTGATCCAGAGCCAGACCGTCAGTGTGGGTCTGGCAGGAGCGCGGATCAATCCGAGCGGGGGCGCGAGCCAGTTGAGCGTGCTCAACAGCGGCGGCGCGATGCAGGCGATCGGCACTGGAGCGGGCGCGCCGGGGGCGTACACGAACGTGTCGCTCGCGTTCGATGCGCAGTCCAAGGCGCCGCTGGTGCTGAGCTACCCGGACGCGGGCAGCGTTGCGCTGTACGCGAGCTACGCCCTGCCAAGCCCGCCGGCGGGCACGGCGGTGACCGGTTCGAGCAACACCTTCGTGACACGGCCGTTCGGGCTGCGCATCGGCGCAGTACCCTCGGGGCTGAGCGGCGCCTCGAGCACGGTGTTCAAGGCGGCCGGCCAGAGCTTCCCGGTGAGCGTGACCGCGGTGCAGTGGCAGGCGGGCAACGACGTCAACGCCGACGGCGTGCCCGACAGCGACGCGCAGATCGCGACCAACCCGGCGACGCCCAACTTCGGGCTGGAAACGTCGCCGGCCACCGTCGCGCTGAGCAGCACGCTCAACCAGCCTGCCGGCGGCGCGGCGGGGACGCTTACGGCCGGCAGCTGGTCGGCATTCGCCTCGGGCACGAGCTCGGCCAACGCGAGCTGGAGCGAGGTCGGGCTGATCAATCTTTTCGCCGCGAGCAGCAACTACCTCGGCAGCGGGCAGAGCGTGACCGACTCGAGCGCCGGGCTGACCGGTGTCGGGCGCTTCATCCCGGATCACTTCGCGCTTTCGGGCGGGGTGCTGACCAACCGCGCGGCGACGGCCTGCGCGCCGGCCTCGGCTTTCAGCTACCTGGGCGAGGGCATGCGGCTGCAGTTCACGCTCACCGCGCAGAGTACGGCCAACGCGACGACGCAGAATTACAACACGGCGGCCGGATTCGCGAAGCTGCCGACAGCGCCCTCGAGCGCGAGCCCGGCCTCGAGCCTAGGCTTCGGCGCGGTCAACGGCGCGACCGACCTCAGCTCGCGGCTCGACCTGGGCAACAGCGCGAGCCTGACCTGGAGCGCGGGCGCGGCGAGCGTCGATTACACCCTCGCCGTGGATCGCGCGAGTCCGGACAACCCCGATGGACCGTTCGCCGCGACGACGGTCGGGATCGCGCCGCAGGATGGCGACGGCGTCGGGCTGGCAAGCGCAGCCTTCAACATGACCGTGGGCGGGGTGAACAACCACCAGCAGGTCGGCGCGAGCACCCAGCTCCTGTTTGGGCGCCTGGTGCTGCGCAACGCGCTCGGGGCGAAGACGGCGCCGCTGCCGGTGCCGATCACGGCCCAGTCCTGGACCGGCTCGGCGTTCGTCACCAACGCGCTCGACAGCTGCAGCAAGATCCCGCAGAACGCGATCGTACTCGGCGGTTACGAGGGCGCGCTCGCGCCGGGCGGGGGCAACTGCAAAACTTTCGTGCAGCAGAATCCGGTCGTCTTCAGCGCCGGCGTCGGCACGCTCACGCTGGCGGCGCCCACCGGTGGCGCGAGCGGCAGCGTGCTGCTGACCCCGAACCTGTACCCGGCGGCCACGGGCAATTACTGCGCCGGCGCTGCGGGCGGGGAGACAGCGGCCTCGGGGACGGGGCTGGGTTATCTGCTCGGCCGCTGGAACGATCTGCTCAACCCCGACGGCATCGCGAGCACCATGTACGATGACAACCCCTCGGCGCGCGCGGCCTTCGGATTGTACGGCTCGCAGCCGAAAAACCTGATCTACCAACGTGAGTATTATTGAGGGGATGAAACCCAATCTGATCGTGATCTTGGTCGATGACCTGCGCTTCGACGAAACCGGCGCCTCGGGGCACCCTTACATGAAGACCCCGCACATCGACCGCCTCGCGCGCGAAGGCGCGCAGTTCGACAACGCATTCCACACCACGCCCCTTTGCTCGCCCAACCGGGCCTCGATCCTGACCGGCCAGTACGCCTCGCGCCACGGCATCATCGACAACGTCGGGCGCGACGCGATGAGCCACCGGCTGCCGAACTACCACCTCGAGCTCAAGCGGCTCGGCTATGAGACCGCGCACATCGGCAAGTGGCACATGGGCAACGACGCCAGCCCGCGTCCCGGCTACGACCACTGGGTGAGCTTTCGCGGCCAGGGCATGATCACCGATCCGGTGTTCTGGGAAAACGGCGCCGAGCACAAGCTCTCGGGCTACGTCACCGATTTGCTCAACGAGCGCGCCGCGGAGTTCGTCGGGCGCAAGCGCAGGCATCCGTTCGCGCTGTTCTTCGCCCACAAGGCGGTGCACCCCGACGTGCAGCAGAAGCAGGACGGCTCGATCGACGCCAGCACGATGCAGGGCTACGTTCTGCCCGATCGCCACCGCGAGCTGTACCGCGGCGAGACCTATCCCATGCGCCCGAGCGTGCTGCCGCTGGAAAAGGTGCTGGAGCAAAAGCCGGCCTGGCGCGAGCTGTTCGAGCTGCGCAAGGATCCCGCGAACCGGCCCTTCCTCGATGCGCTGCACGTCGGCACTCAGGAGGAGATCCGCGAACGCGCGGCGATGATGGCCTCGGTCGACGAGGGCGTCGGGATGCTGCTCGAGGCGCTTGAAAAGGCCGGCAAGCTCGACAATACCTGCATCGTGCTGCTGGGCGACAACGGCTTCTTCTTCGGCGAGCACGGCCTCGGCGCCGAGCGCCGCTTCGCCTACGAGGAGGGCATCCGCACCGCGTTCTTCGTGCGCTGCCCGAAGCGCATCGCGCCGGGCAGCCGCTACGCGCAGATGGTGCTCGCGACCGACATCGCGCCGACCATGATCGAGCTCGCAGGCGGCAAGCCGGGAGCGCAGATCCAGGGCCGCTCGCTGGTGCCGCTGCTGAAAGGCCGCGGCAAGCGCTGGCGCGACGCCTTCCTGGTCGAGTACTTCAACGAGTCGGCCTGGCCGTGGATCGTCGGCATGAGCTATAAGGCGCTGCGCACCGAGCGCTACAAGTACATCCACTGGATCCACAAGGAAGGCGTGGACGAGCTGTACGACCTCGAGCGCGATCCGTACGAGATCACCAACGTGGTGGGCGATCCGGCCTACGCCGACGCCGCGAAGAATCTGCGCAAGGAGCTGCGCAAGCTGGTGGCCGATTCGGTCGGCTTGTAGCGCCGCGCGATGAGCGACGCGCTGCTGGTCCTCAACGCGGGCTCATCGAGCGTCAAGTTCTCGCTCTTCGCGCTCGAGGGCGCAGCGCCGCGGCTCGAGCTCAATGGCCAGATCGAGGGCCTGCCCGGCGCGCCGTACTTCACGGCGCCGGGTGCGCAGCGGCGCTGGGACGGGCCGCTCGCGCATGAGCAGGCGATCGATTTCCTGCTCGAGTGGATCGAGCAGCGCATGGACGGCCGGCGGCTCGCCGCGGTCGGCCATCGAGTGGTGCACGGCGGTACGCGCTATGTCGCGCCGGTGCTCGTCGACGCCCAGGTGCTCGCGCAGCTCGAGGCGCTGGTGCCGCTCGCGCCGCTGCACCAGCCGCACAACCTGGCCGCGATCCGCCGCCTCGCGGCGCTGCGCCCCGGGTTGGCGCAGGTGGCCTGCTTCGACACTGCGTTCCACCGCGGCCAGACGCACGTGGCGCAGGCCTACGCGTTGCCGCCCGAGATCACGCTCGAGGGCGTGCGCCGCTACGGCTTTCACGGCCTATCCTACGAGTACATCGCGCAGGCGCTGCCGCTCCACGACGCGCGCGCCGCCGCCGGGCGCACGGTGGTGGCGCACCTGGGCAACGGCGCGTCGATGTGCGCGCTGCGCGCAGGCGCGAGCGTGGCGGGCACCATGGGCTTCACCGCGCTCGAAGGCCTGCCGATGGGCACCCGCTGCGGCTCGCTCGACCCGGGCGTGCTGCTGTGGCTGATGGACCAGAAACGCATGAACGCGCGCGCGATCGAGGACCTGCTGTACCACCGCTCGGGCCTGCTCGGCGTGTCCGGCGTTTCGAGCGACATGCGCGAGCTGCTCGCGAGCGGCGCGCCCGGGGCGCGCGAGGCGATCGGCCTTTTCGTCTACCGCATCGGGCGCGAGCTCGGCTCGCTCGCGGCCGCGCTCGGCGGGCTCGATGCGCTGGTGTTCACCGCCGGCATCGGCGAGCACGCCGCGCCGGTGCGCGCGCGCGTTTGCCGCGACGCCGCTTGGCTCGGCCTCGAGCTGGACGAATCCGCCAATGCCGCCGGCGGGCCGCGCATTTCGAGCGCGGCGAGCAAAGTCTCGGCTTGGGTGATCCCGACCGACGAGGAGCTCATGATCGCGCGCCACACCGCGCGCGTCGCGCTTTGCCCCGGCTCGACCCTGGGCTAGACTGGCAAGCGGATGCAGTGAGCGGGGAGGGCCGCCATGCAGGTCAAAGAGATCTTGCGCGTCAAGGGCAACCGGTTGCTCAGCGTGGAGCCCACGGAAAGCGCGACGCGGGCGGTTCGGACCATGGCCGAGCAGAACCTCGGCTCGCTGGTGGTGCTCGAGCGCGGACGCATGGTCGGGATGCTCACCTTCCACGAGATCATGGAGGCGCTCGCGGCGCGCGGCGGCGCGCTTGGCGAGCTCGAGGTGGGCGCGATCATGGAGCGCGATCCGGTGAGCACCCGCCCGGACATGGAGGTCAACGACCTGCGCCGCACCATGCTCGAGAGCGGCGCGCGCTACCTGCCGGTGCTGCAGGACGAAAAGCTGCTGGGCGTGATCTCGTTCCGCGACGTCGCCAAGGCGGTGCTCGAGGCGCAGGACCTCGAGAACAAGATGCTCAAGGGCTATATGAAGGAATCGCCCGCATAGTTCTCCGCCGCGGCCGCGCGTCACCCCTGTGCTAAGCTTTTTGCATGTCGGGCAACAGCTTCGGCACGCTCTATTGCGTGACCTCTTTCGGCGAATCGCACGGCCCCGCCTACGGCGGCGTGGTGGACGGCTGTCCGCCGGGCCTGGAGCTCTCGGCCGCCGACCTGCAGGCCGAGCTCGACCGGCGCAAGCCGGGCAGCTCGCGCCACGTCACGCAGCGGCGCGAATCCGACACGGTGGAGATCCTGTCGGGCGTCTACGAGGGGCGCACTACCGGCACCGCGATCGGCTTCCTGGTGCGCAACGAAGACCAGCGTTCCAAGGACTACTCGGCGATCGCGGCCAAATTCCGCCCCGGGCATGCCGACTATACTTATTGGCAGAAGTACGGCGTGCGCGACCCGCGCGGCGGCGGGCGGGCGTCTGCGCGCGAGACCCTGGTGCGGGTCGCCGCGGGCGCGATCGCAAGGAAATGGCTCGCCGAGCGCTACGGCGTCAGGCTGCGTGGCTGCCTGGCCCAGCTCGGGCCGCACCCGGTCGAGTTCGATTCTTGGGACCAGGTCGACGCCAACCCCTTTTTCGCGCCCAACGCGCGCCAGGTGCCGCAGCTCGAAGCCTTCATGGACGCATTGCGCAAGAGCGGCGATTCGTGCGGCGCGCGCGTCAACGTGGTGGCCGAGGGCGTACCGGTGGGCTGGGGCGAGCCGGTCTACGGCCGGCTCGACGCCGACATCGCATGGGCAATGATGTCGATCAACGCCGTCAAGGGGGTCGAGATCGGCGCCGGCTTCGCCTGCGTGGCGCAAAAGGGCAGCGAGCATGGCGACGAGATGACGCCGCAGGGATTCCTGAGCAACAACAACGGCGGCGTACTCGGCGGCATCTCGACCGGGCAGGACATTGCCGTGTCGATCGCGCTCAAGCCGACCTCGAGCATTCGCCTGCCCCGGCGCACCATCGACGTGCACGGGGCGGCCGCGAGCGTCCAGACCGAGGGACGCCACGATCCCTGCGTCGGCATCCGTGCCACGCCGATCGCC
>JBOIFB010000031.1:0-16485 GCA_050741415.1 Burkholderiales bacterium
TCATTTGCGTGGCCGTCAGCGGCTCGTCTTCGGCGGCGGCGTCTGGAGTTTCCACGCCGGTAAGCGCGGCAAGGCGTTGCGTGGCCTCGAACGAGTCGAAGTCGCGCGCCAGGCGGTGCGCTACCGGCTTGTCGAGCCGCAGCGTCGACTGGTCGTCCAGGCGCGTGCGGTCGAAGGTTTGGGCGTGCGCAAGCGTCTTCGCACTGGGGTCGGTAGTCGTGGTTCTGGTTTGCGCGCCCAGCGCGGATACGAACAGCTCCCGCTGCGCCGTGCCGGCTTCGGGCGGAACCAGCCGGCGCCCGCACTCGCGCAGATCGGACGCCAGCTCGGCTGCGCGCTGGTAGCGTTCCTCGAGCGATTTAGCGAGCATTTTGGCCACGACGTAATCGAGTAGCTCCGGAATTTCGCGATTGCGCAGACTCGGTGCGGGCGGAGTCAGATTAACGATCTGGTACATCAATGCCGTGACGTTCTCGCCGCCGAAAGGCGCCGAGCCGGTGAGCATCTCGTACAGAATAATGCCGAGCGAGAAGATGTCGCCGCGCTGATCGGCGCGCTTGCCCAGTACGTGCTCGGGCGACATGTACTTCGGCGAGCCGAGCATCATCCCGGTCTGCGTCAGCGACTCGGACGCACGCATGCGCGCGATGCCGAAATCGGCAATCTTTACGCTGCCTCCCGGGGTCACCATGATGTTGGGCGGCTTGATGTCGCGATGCACGATGCCGCGCTCATGCGCGTAGGCGAGACCGTCGGCGACCTGAGCCGTGATCGAGATTGCCTGCGCGACGGACGGAGGGCGGCCAGAGGAGAGAAGCGAGCGTAATTCGACGCCTTCGACGAACTCCATTGCCATGTACGCAATGTCGCCGTTCTTGCCGACGTCGTAGACTGTGACGATGTTAGGATGGCTGAGCCCCCCCGCGGCGCGTGCCTCCTGGTAGAACCGCGCCTCGTAGTTCTCGATGCCGTCCCGCTCGAGCGCCATATTGATCGTCTTGATGGCGACGAAGCGCCCGAGAACCGGGTCAGTAGCCTTGTACACGATACCCATCGCGCCACGCCCGAGTTCCGAAACGATCTCGTAGCGACCAACAGTTCTCATTTCCATTTCGCGCGGCATCCTGCGGGAGGTCAGCGCCCTGCCTTCACCGAGCGGAATACCGGACCCCAAATCGGGTGCCCCGCTTCGGCCGGGGAGAGCTGCATCTGCGGATCGATATCGAGCGCCAGGCGAAACTCTTCGCGACAGCGGTGCTCGCGGCCCGAAGCGCAATTGATAAAAGCGAGGTACTTGTGGGCGCGCACACGGTCGGAATTCCAGAGTCCGAGCTCGAGCGCGGACTGAAAGTTCTTGCTCGCTTCCGGGTAGTCCCCGTCCTCGTACTTCCGGATACCCGAAGCGAGCGCCGGCTCGCCGTCGCGGTGGAAGGCGCGCGCGATCGAGGCCTGCAGGTCGTGCATCGGCGCCCACGAGCAGCCCGCGATCGTCGCGGCCGCCGCGAACGCGATCACGACTCGGATCATGCCCGCAACCCCTGCGCCGTCATCGCGCATTTCATTGGAAGCGATGCTTTATTCTGAATGATTCGCCGGCCGTGATTTCCACCTTCGCGACGTGGCTGGGGAAAGTCGTGTTGCGAATCTCGATAATGTGCTCGCCCAGAGGCACTTCTATCTCTCTCAGCGGTGGGCTTACCCCGCGCTCCTTGCCATCGACGATTACCCGCCCCCACGGAGTGATCGCGAGCCGAATCGTACCAAGCCGCGACGCCGTCGCCGCGGCGCGCTTGTGTTCCCGGCGCGGTTCGGCGCGAGCGGTCCTGGGTGCTGGTGCCGGTGCCGGATTCGCCGCCGCAGGAGCGGCCAGCGCCTGTTCGGCCGGCGGGGCGGCGGAGCCGGCCTCGCGCTTGAGTTTGCCGCGCACGGTCGCGCCGATGCCGACCAGCGCGACCAACACGAGCGAGGCGGCCAGCAACGCGGCACGATTGAGCCCGAGCGGACCGGTGACGGCCAGCCAATTCGAGCCTGCGCCGTTGTCGCGCATGCGCGCTACGGTGTCGACTACTCGACGTCCGGCCGCTATTCCCGATCCGACGGAATAGACCTCATGCGCACGAACGTGCTTGTCGGTGCGTGAGCCCTCGTGAAAGAACAGCTTTTCGTAGTCGCGCGAAAGGCGCGAGACCACCTCGTAGAATGATCGCGACACGAGCAACTGTCCGGGACGCGCGAAGCCCATCACGCGCTGCGCGACGTTTATCCCGTCTCCAATGATGTTCATCTGGCCGTTCAGATCCTTCAGCAGCCGCACTGGTCCGAGGTTGATGCCCAAGCGAACCGGCAACGCGCCGGCCGAGTCGCGGATGGACATGGCAGAGAACAGGGCGTCTTCAGGATCGCCGAGGAAAGCGATCGCAGCGCCGTCACCGGTGTCGAGGATAATCCTGTCCCGGACCGGAACCTGATCTAGAGCGTTCGCCAGGATGCCGTTGAACGACTGCTTGAGCTGGAGCTGCTCCGCTACCGGCTTCCTCGAGTATTCCGCGATGTCAAGAAACACAACGCTGCACACCAGCGTGCGACCGGAATTCTCCATCACAGGACGTCGCCAGATTTGCGGCGCAGGGCCGCGACGCCCTTATTTTACGCGCATGCCGGGCTGCGCCCCTTCGTCGGGCGCAATGAGAAATATGCCCGGACCCTCGCCCGAGGCAGCGAGCACCATACCTTCGGACACGCCGAAGCGCATCTTTCGCGGCGCGAGGTTCGCGACCAACACCGCGTGCCGCCCTGTCAGATTTTCGGGTGCGTAAGCTGACTTGATACCGGCGAAGACGGTGCGCGTCCCTTCACCGATATCGAGCGTGAGCTTGACCAGCTTGTCTGCCCCTTCAACCTGCTGCGCGTCTACAATGCGCGCGACGCGCAGGTCGATCCTGTTAAATTCCTCGATCGAGATGGTTTCGCTCACATCGCTCTCCTTGGCGGCGTGCTGCTGGTGTTCGGCATGGCGTTGCTGGGACTGCTGCGGAACTGGGGGCTGCAGGCTTTCCCGGTTCGCTTCGACCAGCGCCGCGACCTGTATCGCGTCGACGCGCGTCAGCAGATGCTTGTACGGTCCGATACGCGTGATCGGGCGGCCAAGATCGGCCCACGCGAACGGAAATCCAAGACCGAGCAGCTCAGCAGCTCGCGCCGCGGTCTGGGGGAGAACCGGCGCCAGATAGTGAGTCAGAACGCGGAACGCGTTCACGCAGTCGGAGCCCAGGACGTGCAGCTCGGACCTGCGCGATGAGTCCTTTGCCAGATCCCAGGGCTTGTCCTGGTCGATCTGCCGGTTGATCAGATCGGCGACCCGCATCACCTCGCGCAAAGCCTTGCCATACTCTCGGTTCTCGTAGGCATCCCTAATCTTTTCTTCCGCTTCGTAGGCGACCATTGAGTAACGTCGAGTTCCGCCGGTCGCATTGGGGTCTGCCGCGAGTACCCTGCCGTCGAAGTGCTTGTGCAGGATCGCCGCGTAGCGGCTGATGATGTTCACGTACTTGCCGATGAGCTCGCTGTTTACTCGGGCGACGAAGTCGTTCAGGTTGAGATCGATGTCTTCCATCGTCGGGCCGAGTTTGGCGGCGTAGTAGTAGCGCAGCCACTCCGGGTTAAGACCCAGCCGCAGGTAGCTTTCCGCAGTAATGAACGTGCCGCGGCTCTTGGACATCTTTTCGCCGTCAACGGTAAGGAAACCGTGAGCGAAGATCTTCGACGGGGTGCGGTAGCCGGCGTGCTCCAGCATCGCGGGCCAGAAGAGCGCGTGAAAGTACAGGATGTCCTTGCCGATGAAATGCACCAGTTCGGTGTCGCTTCCCGGTCGCAGAAACGCGTCCTGATCGATCGAGGCACCCGCCGTCCGCCGCCTGGCGGCATAATTGGCGAAGCTGCCGAAATAGCCCACCGGTGCATCGAGCCAGACGTAGAAGAACTTCGTCCCGCCGGTGCCGGGGATGGGAAAGCCGAAGTAGGGGGGGTCGCGCGAGATGTCCCAATCGGCAAGCAAGTGCTCGCCCTGCTCGCCCAGCCACTCCTTCATCTTGTTCGCTGCTTCGGGCTGCAACCGGTCGCCACCCTGCGTGAATCGGCGCAGGAACGCCTCGCAGCGCGGGTCCGAGAGGCGGAAGAAGTGGTGCTCCGATGCCCGCCGCTCGGGGCGGGCGCCAGATACCACCGAGTAGGGGTTCTTGAGATCGGTGGGCGCGTAAGTGGCGCCGCACACCTCGCACGAGTCGCCGTACTGGTCTTTGGCGCCGCACTTGGGGCATTCGCCTTTGATGTAGCGGTCGGGCAGGAACATCGCCTTGACCGGGTCGTAGAACTGCTCGACGGGGCGCACCGTGATCAGGCCGCGGTCCTTCAGCTGCCGGTAGATGTCCTCGCAAAAGGCCTGGTTCTCGGGCGAATCCGTCGAGTAATAGTTGTCGAACCCGATCTGAAAGCCGTCAAAATCGCGCTTGTGCTCGCGCCATACCCGCTCGATCAGCTGGCGCGGGCTGATCCCTTCGGCGTCGGCGCGCAGCATGATCGGCGTGCCGTGGGTATCGTCGGCGCAGACGTAGTGGACCTCGTGGCCTCGCATTTTCTGGAATCGGACCCAGATGTCGGTCTGGATGTACTCGACCAGGTGGCCGAGGTGGATCGCGCCATTGGCGTACGGCAGAGCGGAAGTGACGAGGATCCTGCGGCGGGACATCGGCGAGGCCTGAAGCGGAGTGCGCGATTCTAGCAAAGCAAGCGAGGTCTTTCTGCCGCGGTGGCACTGTTTTCGGTAGACTTGACTGCTTTTTCTCCGCCCTCCCGTGGTGCGGGGCAAGGAACCCGCCATGACCATCAGCGAAACGCAAGTTCAAGCGGCTCTCAAGCAGCTCATCGACCCGAACACGGAAAAGGATTTTCTCAGCACACGCTCGGCGCGCAACATCAAGGTTAGCGGCGGCGACGTTTCGCTCGAGATCGAGCTCGGCTATCCGGGCAAGAGTCAATTCGAGCCGATCCGGCGACAGGCGATCGACGCGCTGCGCAAGGCTGGCGCGGCCTCCGTGACGGTGAACGTAAGCTCGAAGGTGGTGGCGCACGCGGTACAAAAGGGCGTGAAGCTGATTCCGGCAATCAAGAACATCATCGCCGTGGCGTCGGGAAAGGGCGGCGTGGGCAAGTCGACGACTGCGGTCAACCTGGCGCTCGCGCTCGCGGCAGAGGGCGCCTCGGTGGGAATTCTCGATGCGGATATTTACGGACCTTCGCAGCCGATGATGCTCGGCATTACCGGGCGCCCCGAGTCGAAGGACGGCAAGAGCCTCGAGCCGATGGAGGGCCACGGCATCCAGGCGATCTCGATCGGCTTTCTGATCGATAGCGACACGCCGATGGTGTGGCGCGGGCCGATGGTGACCCAGGCCCTTGAGCAGCTGCTCAAGGACACTCGCTGGCACGACCTCGACTACCTCGTGGTCGACCTGCCCCCGGGCACCGGCGACATCCAGCTCACGCTTGCCCAGAAGGTGCCCGTCACCGGCGCCGTGATCGTCACCACGCCCCAGGACATCGCCCTGATCGATGCGCGCAAAGGCCTGAAGATGTTCGAGAAGGTCGGCATCCCGATTCTTGGCGTGGTGGAAAACATGTCGATCCACGTCTGCCCCAACTGCGGCCATGAGAGTCACATCTTCGGCTCCGGCGGCGCCGACAGGATGTGCGCCGACTACGGCACCGAGCTGCTGGGGCAGTTGCCGCTCGACGCGAGCATCCGCGAGCAAGCGGACTCGGGCCGGCCGACCGTGGTCGCCGACCCGGACGGCCGGGTGGCAGAAATCTACCGCCGCATCGCGCGCCGCTGCGCGGTGAAGATCGCAGAGTCGCAGCGCGATATGACTTCCAAGTTCCCCAACATCGTGGTGCAGAACACCTAGATGTCGATCAAATCGGATACCTGGATACGGCGCATGGCGCAGAGCTCGCGCATGATCGAACCCTTCGAGCCCGGCCAGGTCAAGGAGTTCGGCGGACAGCGGATCGTCTCCTACGGGACCTCGAGCTACGGCTACGATATCCGCTGCTCGAACGAATTCAAGATCTTCACCAACATCAATTCGACCATCGTCGACCCCAAGGCGTTCGACGAGAAGTCCTTCGTCGACTTCACGGGCGACGTCTGCATCATCCCGCCGAATTCGTTCGCCCTGGCGCGCACGATCGAATACTTCCGCATCCCGCGCAACGTACTCACGATCTGCCTCGGCAAGTCGACCTACGCGCGCTGCGGCATCATCGTCAATGTCACCCCGCTCGAGCCGGAATGGGAGGGACACGTGACGCTGGAGTTCTCCAACACCACGCCGCTGGCGGCCAAGATCTACGCCAACGAGGGCGTCGCGCAGGTGATCTTCATCGAAGCGGACGAAGTCTGCGAGACCTCGTACAAGGATCGCGGCGGCAAATACCTCGGCCAGCAGGGCGTGACGCTGCCGCGCATCTGATCCGACCTCCGGCGGCGCTGGAACACAATATGGCGTCACACGCCGCGTCGGCCACCCATATGTTGTGGATTCGCGCCCGCGGCGGATACCGGACGCAAACTGTGTCGGCTTGAAAAAAGCGTGCCTAAGCCCTTGACTCAGCGAAGGTCGCCCCTATAATCGGCGCAAGTTTGACAACCCCCAGTGAGGGCAAGGAGGTCATCATGACAGGCAAGACTAAATGCACGCTGCGCTTCGACGTTTGCGTTCTGGAAATCCCTGAAACTTAGTGAACTGGGAGACGTGAATGAGCGCTCGCCCCGCTAGCATTGCTCGCAACAAGCAGTCCGCATTTCCGCAAGAACAGCTGTTCGACACGCACCCCGAAGTCAGCCTCGACTTCGAGACCGTGCGCCAGGCCGCCCGCAGGAAGTACACGCGGCCATTCCTGATCCTCGACACCGCCATCGTGCGCGAAAAGGCGCGGCGTTTTCGTGCCGTCATGCCGCGCGTGCGGCCGCACTACGCAGTCAAGGCGAATCCGGACCCGCACGTGCTCAAGGTCCTGATCGAGGAAGGCGCGGGTTTCGAGATCGCATCGATCGCTGAACTCGACCTCCTGCTTTCGCTGGGGGTGCCTGCCGCGGAGGTGTTTTACTCCAATCCCGTCAAATCGCGCGATTCGATCGCCTACGCCGCGGCCAAAGGCGTCGAGTGGTTTGTGCTGGACAGTGTGGACGAGTTGAGCCGGGTGCACGCGGTCAAGTCCGACGCCAAGCTCTATGTGCGGGTCGCGACGCCCAACATCGGAAGTGATTGGCCGCTCTCGGGCAAGTTCGGCGTTGGGGCGGCTGAAACTCGCGAGATCATCTCCACTGCGGCGAAGCTCGGCGCCGACCTGGCCGGGGTGACTTTTCATGTCGGATCGCAATGCCGCAACCCGGAAAACTGGCGTGTCGGGATGGAGAAAGCACGCGCCGTGTTCGATGCGATGACGAAGGTGGGGCTTAGGCCGCGTCTGCTCGACATCGGCGGCGGGTTTCCCGTGCGCCACATCCGGCCGATCCCTTCGGTCGAGGTGATCGCCAATGTGGTCAACGAGGCGCTGAAGGCGTTTCCGGCCGAGATCCAGGTGATCGCCGAGCCCGGGCGCTACCTCGTCTCGGATGCCGGCTACTTCGTCTGCCGCGTGCTGGGGACGGCGGTGCGTGCGGGCAAGCGCTGGCTGCACCTCGATGCCGGTCTGTTCGGCGGCATCATCGAGACCACCGAGGGCCTCAAGTACCGCATCCGCACCGATCGTTCCGGCCCGGATGTGACATGGAACGTGGCCGGACCAACCTGCGATTCGGTGGACGTGATCCTGCGCGACGAGCCGCTGCCTTCCGACCTGCAGGAGGGTGATTTCTTCTATCTGCGCAATGCCGGGGCCTACACGACCGCGTATGCGAGCGAGTTCAACGGCTTCCCGCTGCCGGAAGTGAGGAGCTTCGAGTCCAAGCGCTGAGAGCGATCGCGACCAGTGGGTCGAAAAAGGGCGGGTTGAATGTCCGCCCTTTTTATTCAGTGCCTTGATATTCTGGATGATTATTCCGGCCGAGTGCGCTCATAACGCGCGAAGTCGTAACGCAGGCCGTCGGCGCTCAAGTGCGAGATGCGCTCGCTCTCGCGCCACGCGCCACGGTCGAAATCCGGGAAACGGGCGTCACCCTCGTAGTCGTGCTGGATTTCGGTCAAAAGCAGAACGTCGGCATAGGTGAGCGCCACGGCGTATAGGTCTGCGCCCCCGATCACGAACGCAACCGGCGCATCCGGGCACAGGGCGAGCGCGGCCTCGAGCGAGGACGCCACGCGCGCGCCCGGCGCTTCAAATCCCTGATTCCGTGTGACCACGATGTTGTCGCGTCCCGACAGGGGCTTGCCGAGCGAAACCCAGGTACGGCGCCCCATGATCACGGGGTGGCCGTAAGTGAGCGCCTTGAAATGCTGCAGATCCTCGGGCAGGTGCCACGGCAGCTTGCCCCAGGCGCCGATGACGCCGTTCGAGGCGACCGCGGCGACCAAGTGCACGCGGGGGCCGTCGCGTTCGTCTGCCTGCGTTTGTGACATTCGTCCTGTTTGCGACGGAATTTTGCAATAATTATAGGCAGATGGGCGCCAATCCGTCCCCTGCGGCTACAGCGCTTCCGTATCCGCGTTCGTTCCTGGGGCTGCTGCTTGCCGGCTTTACGCTGGTTGCGCTGCCGCTTGTGGGGGCGCTCGCGTACTCGGCCTGGAACACGGAGCGGCTGGCCGAGCAGAGCCGTAACGCGGTGTTCAGCGCCGCGCAGGCGGCCCGTGCCAGCCGTTCGCTGGTCAATCGCATCGGCTCGATCGAGCGTCTGGCGCAGCAGGTGACCTTGCTCGCCGATCCGGTGCTAATGGAAGACTATGCGCGCGTGCACCGCAGCTTCAAGCAGGTATCGAGCGAGCTTTCACAGCTGCCGCTTGACAGCCGGCAGCTGATCGCGCTGGAGCGCACCGTCAAGCAGGAGCAGAGCCTTTACGATCAGCTCACCACGCGGCCACGCGGGCGCATCGATCCGCGCGCGATCAGCGCCGAAGCGGATCAGCTCGCGGACAACGCGTATGAAATGCTCGCCATCAGCTATCTGGTCGCCGACCGCGAGGTCGACCGCCTGCGTTCGAGCGCGGAGATCGTGCAGCAACGCCTGATCCTGCTGGTGATCTTCAGTACTGCAATCGCGCTCGCGATCGCGCTCGGCCTCACCCGTTTCATCGTACGGCCAATTGCGCAGCTGGACGCCTCGATTCGGCAGCTTGGCAGCGCGGACTTTACGCGGCCGATCAGGGTGCGCGGGCCGGAGGACTTGCAGTATCTCGGCGAGCAGCTGGACTGGTTGCGTCGCCGGCTGACCGAGCTCGAGGCGCAGAAGAACCGTTTCCTGCGCAACGTGTCTCACGAGCTGAAGACTCCGCTTACCGCATTGCGCGAAGGCGCCGAGCTGCTGAACGACCAAGTCGCCGGACCGCTCGCGCCGCCGCAGCAGCAGGTCGTGGCGATCATGCGCGACAACAGCCTCAAGCTGCAGCGCCTGATCGAGGGCCTGCTCGATTACCAGCACGCGCTGCATGCCGCAGCCTCGCTCGATCTGCAGCCGGTTGAGCTCGATGCTGTGGTGCGCGACGCCGCCCGCGCGCATCAGCTCGCGGCGCGCGCCAAGCACCAGCGCGTGGCGCTCGACCTTCGCCCGGTGGTGGTGCGCGCCGACCGCGAAAAGTTGCGTTCGATCGTGGATAACCTGCTAGGCAACGCGGTCAAGTTCACGCCCGAAGGAGGGAGTATTTCGGTGGTCGCGCGGGAAGAAGGCGACGCGGCGACGCTCGAAGTGATAGATTCCGGGCCAGGCGTCCCGGTCGAAGAACGTGAATCCGTGTTCGACTCCTTCTTCCGCGGCCGGGCGAAGGCCAGCGGGCGTGTCGAGGGCAGCGGGCTCGGGCTCGCGATTGTGCGCGAGTTCGTCGAAGCGCACGGCGGGCGGATTGCAGTGGTTGAAGGTGGACGCGGCGGTCATTTCAGGGTGACGCTGCCGCATCATGCCGAATCAGTGCTTCCGGCAGCGGCATGAGGGCGCTCTTCGCCGCGTTGGTGCTTGTGCTTGCGGGCTGCGCGACGCTCGCGCCCGGCGCCGACGAGCGCGCTCAGGTGAGCCAGATCATTGCGGGCGCCGTCGCTGCGGCACGGGCGCCGGCTGCGGATCAGCAGCGTGCGCTGCGTCTCGCCCACGAGGCGTACCGGGGCGAGCGCAGCGTCGTCAACCGAGTGCGGCTGGCGACACTGCTGGCCGCGCTGCCGTCCCCGCTGCGGGACGACAGCGCTGCGTATGCGTTGTTGCATCCGCTCGCAGCAGCGCAGGGCGAATCGCCGGTGCAGGAATTCGCCGCGCTGCTGACAAGCCAGGTGGCGGATCGGCTGCGGCTGGCGCGCGAAAGTGAGCAAGCCGCGCGCGAGCATGAGCGCTCCATGCGCGTCGCAGAGCAGCGCGAGCAGTCGTTGCGCGAGCAGCAGCAGACATTGCGTGAGCAGCTCGACGCATTGAAATCGATTGAGCGCGGAATCGTCGAGCGGGAAGAAAAACTGCGCAGGAACAGGAGATGAAATGATGCCCAACCAAGCCCCCAAAATCCTACTGGTAGACGACGACAAGGACCTGTTGCAGCTGATTGCCATGCGCCTTGGCGCAGCCGGCTACTCGGTGTCGAGCGCGGACTCCGGCGAGAGCGCGTTGGCGAGCGTCACCGTCTCGCGGCCGGAGCTCGTCATTACCGACTTGCGCATGCACGGCATGGACGGAATGGCGCTGTTCGACGCCATCCATCGCGACGCACCGTCGCTGCCGGTGGTCATTCTTACCGCGCACGGCACGATCCCCGAGGCGGTCGCCGCCACGCGCCGCGGCGTGTTCAGCTTCCTTACCAAGCCGTTCGACGGCAAGGTGCTGCTCGATACGGTTGCCGACGCGTTGCGCTTGTCGAGCGTCCCCGCGGGGGGCGGAGGAGAGAGCTGGCGCGCCGAGATCATTACTCGCTCGCCGGCGATGGAAGACCTGCTGGCGCAGGCCAAGCGCGTTGCGGCCTCCGATGCCAGTGTCTGCGTGTACGGACCGAGCGGGACCGGCAAGGAGTTGCTCGCGCATGCGATACACAACGCCAGCCGGCGTGCCGCAGGGCCTTTTGTGGCGGTCAATTGCAGCGCCATTCCGGAAGGCCTGATCGAGTCCGAGCTGTTCGGACACCGCAAGGGTTCTTTCACCGGTGCGACGCAGGATCGCCGCGGACTGTTTCAGGCGGCCGAAGGCGGTACCCTTTTCCTGGACGAGATCGGCGATATGCCGGTCGCGCCGCAGGTCAAGCTGCTGCGCGCGCTGGAGGAGCGGGTGGTGCGCCCGGTGGGCTCGAACGACGCAATCGCGGTCGACGTGCGCATCATTTCGGCTACCCACCGCCGCCTCGAGGAGCGCATCGCCGCCGGCGAGTTTCGGGAAGACCTCTACTATCGGCTGAATGTGGTCAAGCTTACGCTTCCTGCGCTGATCGAGCGGCGCGAGGATATTCCACTGCTTGCAAACCATTTCCTGGAGCGGCTAGTGGCGCGCTATGGGCGGCGCCGGCTCGGTTTCTCGCCCGAGGCGATGGAGCTGCTGGTGTCGGCATCATGGCCGGGCAATGTGCGTCAGTTGCTCAACGTGGTCGAGCAGTCCGTGGCACTGACCGCGACCGACGTCGTCCCGGCATCGCTCGTGCGTCAGGCGATCGATTCACGGGACTCGACCCTAACCCCGCTGGACGAAGCGCGCCGCGCGTTCGAGCGCGACTACCTGGTCAGAATCCTGAAAATCACCAGCGGCAACGTCACCCAGGCCGCGCGCCTGGCGGGCCGCAACCGGACCGAGTTCTATCGCTTGCTCGAGCGCCACGCGCTTGAGCCGGCCATGTTCAAGAGCGCGGCGCAGGTGCATTGAGCCGCGCGGCCCTCACCCGCATCTGCTGCCGGGCGGCGGCCGTATGGTCTTCGAGCGGGCCGGCATTGTGCTGCACCCCTGTACGGAGATCCGCGTCCGATGACCATCCACCCTGCGCTACGATTCGTTGCCGCACTGGCGGCACTGGGCACGGCGCTGTCGGCTCCGGCGGCGCCATGTACCGCCCGGTCGACCTCGCACACCGCCGCCTTGGTCGAGCTGTACACCTCCGAAGGCTGCAGCAGCTGTCCCCCCGCGGACCGCTGGCTGTCGTCGCTCGAGTCTGCTGGGCGAGGCGTTGGCGACGTGGTGCCGCTCGCGCTGCACGTCGACTACTGGGATTACATCGGCTGGCAGGACCCTTACGCCAAACCCGCGTTCACGGCGCGGCAGCGAAGGATTGCGGCACTGCAGCATGCGCCCTTCGTCTATACCCCCCAGGTCTTGCTACAGGGGCGCGACTTCCAGGGCTGGGGCTCGACGGCGTTCGAGCTGGCCGTGGGAAGAATCAATGCGCAGCCGGCGAGGGCTGATCTATCGCTCGCGATCGAGCGGCAGACCGAGAGCGTGCTGCAGATCGAGGTGTCCGCCCGAGTGCCGGATCCGAAGCGCCGCGCGACGGCCGCCCTGTACCTCGCCGTCTATCAGAACAAGCTCAGCTCGCATGTCGCCGCGGGGGAGAACACCGGGCGCACGCTGACGCACGATTTTGTCGTGCGCGGCTGGCTTGGGCCGATCGATTTTGCGCCCGACGGACGAGTGCGCGACAGGCGCGGTCTGACGCTGCCGTCCGGCGCGGCGGCGAGCGACGCTGGCGTCGTCGCTTTCGTGCAGGATCGCGCCACGGCCGAGGTCCTGCAGGCCTTGAAGCTGCCCGCCTGCCCTGGCTGAGCGCTTGCCCGGCCCTGCCGGCCGGTCCCGCGGGGCCCATCATCGCCCGCACCGGGTCCCCCTCTCTCGGGTATATTTCCCCCATAGCCGAGCCCCAGTAGGGAAAAAACCAAGGGAGGAAAGGCCGTGCTCGCGACGCAAATCCGGCAAAAGGACGGGGTTTTCTACTTCGCCAGCTACAAGGCGAAGGACCTCCTCGCCAAGGTCCGTTTCATCAGCCGCTTCTACGGCGAGGGCGAGCAGATTGCGCCCAGCCGCATCGCCGATAACGACGACATCGCCCAGTTCATCGCCAAGATCGAGCGTACCGACGAGGCCTTCCAGCGGACGTTGTCGCGCGCCAAGGTTCGCGCGCTGAAGAACTTCTATGAAACCGCGGTCACCCAGCCGCCAATACCGGGCACCGTGCTGCTGTTCACCTCCGAGCGTCTTGGGTTTCGCGCCAGCGACGGCGCGGTCGGTCACCTGACGGAGCCTTCGTCCAAGTATCTGATCATCGACGGCCAGCATCGGCTCGCTGCGCTCCAGTTCTACCTGCACGAGCGCCCCGACGACGCCGCGACGATCAATGTTCCATGCATCATCTTCGACGGCCGCAGCGAGGACTTCGCGACCGAGATGTTCGTGATCATCAATTCCACCCCGACGCGTATCAATAAGAGCCATCTGGTCGACCTGTACGACCGCGTCTCGTTTGCCGCGCCCGACCGCAAGTTCGCCGCCCGGCTGGTCGAGAAGCTCTACGGCGAGGGTGACAGTCCGCTGCGTTACCGCATCAACCGCCTGGGCGGGCGCAGCCAGCGCGACAAGTGGGTGCTGCAGGCGGAGATTTTCAACGAGCTACACCGCTGGGTGCGGGCGCGCTGGCGCAGCATCCAGGTCTCGGGCGGCAGCTCGCACGAGGTGCCGCGCTACTACGCCGTGCTGCGCGACTTTTTCAAGGCGGCCCGCTCGGCCTGGGGCGACGCCTGGGGCAAGGACGACTACATGGTCACCAAGCCGGTGACGATCAAGGCCATGGTGCGCGTGTGCGCCGACCTGGCGCGCGAGGACGCCGAGCCCGAGGAAGGACGCGTGGCGCGCTGGCAGCAGCGCCTGGCGCCGTGGGCCGAGCAGGTGCGCGAGTTCCGCGACGAGGGCTTCTACGAACGCTTCCCCGCCAAGGGCGAAATCGAGCGCGTGGCGCGCATCCACCGCGACCTGGCGCGCGCGGCGAAGATCGAGGTCGCGCGCGCCAAGCAGTAAGACGCCGGCGCGGGCGCGCTAGAACAGCCCTTCCCGGGCCAGCTGCTCAAGCTCGGCCTCGGAGAACCCTAGCTCGGTCAGGATCGGGCGCGTGTGCTCTCCCAGCGCGGGCAGCGGGTCCATCCTGGGCTCGAAGCCGGACATGTTGAAAGGCGGCAGCAAGGCCTGCAGCGGACCCTTGGGCGAACCTACCGCGCGCCAGCGCCGGCGCGCCTCGAGCTGCGGATGTGACCAGAACTCCTGCATGGAGTTCAGGTGCGCGTTTGCGATGCCGGCGGCCTCGAGCCTGTCGATCACCTGCGCCGCCGTCAGGCGCGCGAATACCCGCACGATCTCGGCGTGGGTCGCATCGCGATTGGCGTAGCGTGCGGGGCCCGTGGCGAAGCGAGGATCGAGTGCCAGCGAGGGATTGCCCAGGACCTTGTCGCAGAAGCGCTCGAATTCGCGGTCGTTCTGAATGCTGAGGAACACGGTGCCGCCATCACCGGCGTGGAACGGGCCGTAGGGCACGATCGTCGCGTGAAAGGCGCCGCGCCGCGGCGGTGCGGCGCCCCCGTAATGGGCGAAGTAGGCCGGAAAGCCCATCCACTCGCCCAGCGCCTCGAACATCGTGATATCCAGCGTCGCGCCCTCGCCGCTGCGCTCGCGCCGCAGCAGTGCGGCGAGAATTGACGAGAAGGCGTACATGCCGGCAGCGATGTCGGCCACCGGGATCCCGGCTTTGGCCGGCGTCTGCTCGGTTCCGGTCACCGACAGCAGCCCGGCCTCGCACTGAACCAGAAGGTCGTAGGCCTTCTTGTGTGCATAGGGGCCGGCCGGGCCGTAGCCCGAGATGCCGCACCAGACCAGCCGAGGATGCCGCGCGCGCAGTTGCTCCGCGCCCAGCCCGAGGCGCTCCGCAGCGCCCGGGGCGAGGTTCTGCAGGAATATGTCGGCACCGGCGACCAGGCGGGCGAGAACCTCCTTCGCCCGCGTGTGCTTGAGGTCGAGCGCCAGGCTTTCCTTGGAGCGGTTGACCCACACGAAATGGGACGACAGTCCCTTCACGCTCCGATCGTAGCTGCGCGCCGCATCCCCTGCGCCGGGGCGCTCGATCTTGATCACGCGCGCGCCGAGCTCCGCCAGTTGGCGCGTGGCGAAAGGGCCGGCGATCACCTGCTCGAGCGCGACCACGGTGACGCCCTCGAGCGGACGGTTCACTCGAAGCTCACTCGCAGGCCCTTGAGCCGCAGACCCTCGAACGCAGTGCTCCAGTTCTCACCCGGAGCGACCGGGTGCGCGTCGGTGAGGGTGCCGGTAGTGATGATTTCGCCCGCGGCAAGAGGCGGCGCGTCGGTTTGCTGCGACAGGATCTCCACCAGGAAAGCGAGCGCCTCGAGCGGGCTGTCGAGCACGTTGGCGCCCACGCCGCGGTCCACCACCGCACCGCCTTTGCGCAATTCGACTTTCAGCGCGGGCAGCTTTGCGCCGAGCCCGGCCAGCTCCCGAACCGGGATCGGGGCGCCTACTACCAACTGTCCGTGCAGGCCGTTGTCCGCAGTGCAGTCCGCGACCTTCAGTTTCCAGTCCGGATGGTGGCACTGGACGATTTCGATCGAGTGCGCGACCCACTCGATCGCGCCGAGCAGCGTGTCGGCGTCATGCGTGATCGGCGGTTCGGCTTTCAAGCCGAAGCAGATTTCGGGTTCGATGCGCGCCTGCGCCAGGCTGGTGAGCGGCACCCTGACGTGATCGCCCTGCGCGAACACTACGGTCCTGTCGTAGACCGTGCCCCAAATCGGCTGGTACACGCCGTAGCGCGACCAGATTGTGCGGTTGGTGAATCCGATCTTGCGCCCGAGCGGCTTCCAGCCGCGCGCGAGTCGCGCCGCGTGCAGCCGTGCTGCGATGCGATAGCCTGCGGACGCGTCGAGCCCGGGATAGCGCTCGCTGAAGGGGGCGACGACGCCGCCCGAATCGTTCAGGGCGAGCAGCTCGTCGGCAAGAGCGTCGATCTGGAAAGACGTGGTCACGTTGCGGTGGGAGTGCGTTTTAGTTGATTGTACAGAAGTGTCTCGGCGCGGTTGCGGCGAGCCGCCATGCGTGCGAAATTCGGGTTATGGGAAAGTTGACTTGAACGCTTCGAATCTTCTGCAGCGCATTTTCGGTGCAGTGCTGGGCGTGGCGCTGTTCATCGCCGCGTTCATCTTCGCCTCGGTGCTGCTGGCGATCGCCGCGACCGCCGCGCTGCTGATCTGGGGCTGGCTGTGGTGGCGCACGCGTGAAATCCGCCGCGCCGCGCGCGGGGGAGACAATGTCGTGATCGAAGGCGAGTACCGCGT